>JAUZFP010000162.1 GCA_030838475.1 Actinomycetota bacterium | reverse complement strand
GACCTCGTGCACGAGGTGGAGGTCGATGTAGATGAGGTCGGGTGACCCGTTCTCGCCCTTGACGACGAGGTGGTCATCCCAGACCTTTTCGGCCAGAGTCTTGGACATTGATCGAGGCTATCACCCGACACGGCGGGGTGCCTCGAGCGCGGCGACCGGGAAGCGGAGGGGGTACTAGTACTGCTTCATTCCGGCGAGGCCAGCAGTCGGGAAGCACGACGAGAGCGCGGTGATGCTGAGCTGTGGACCCTGCACGACGGTCACCGTGAACTTGGCGCCCGCGCTTGAGGTCAGCACGAGCGACTCTGTGCCGGAGGCATCCTTGCTCTCCACGATGAGCCAACCGCTCTTGGTCGCCCAGTTGGCGCCGATCGCGGTCATGATGGCGTCGATATCGGACTTTGGCGTGAGGTTGACGACCGTAGACCCGGGCCAATAGGACTCGTTGTCCTTGCTCAGGCACGGGAAGATGACCTTCGAGGTCAGGGTCTGGTGAGTGCTTACGACATCGTTGGCGGGAGCGAACGCGGCAATCTGCGATTCGACGGTGAGGGCGGTCTGCTTCGCGAGGGCGAGCTGGCTGGTGGCCGATTTCCCAGGGCTGGAGCAGCTACTCAGGGTCGCCACAAGGACGACGGAAGTTACGGCCGCAAGAGTTCCCGCGGCAAGTCGGGTGTACTGCACGAAGCTCTCCCTTGAGCGCTAGATGATGTCCGGGCCACCATAATCCCCAAGCGTGCGCCCAGACGACTCCCTGTTTCGGGGGTCAGGGGCGATTTTGACCGTCGCTCAGTGCGCGCGGGCGGCGTCGATTCGAAGCTTAATGAGGCTCGCTCCGACGGCGACCACGAGCACGCCAACGATGACCCCGAGGGAGGTGAGTGTGCCGATCTCGGGCGCCCACTCGAACGGTTTTCCGCCACCCAGGAAGAACACCTGGTTGGTATGAAGGGCGTGAAAGACCAGTTTCACGCCGATAAACACCAGAACTGCGGCAATCCCGTAGGTCAGGTAGACGAGACGACTCATCAGGTCGCCAAGAAGGAAGTACAGCTGGCGCAGGCCCATCAAAGCGAACACGTTGGCTGCGAAGACGAGGAATGCATCCTGGGTGATGCCGAAGATCGCAGGAATCGAGTCGAGTGCGAAGAGAAGATCGGTCGTTCCGATGGCGAGAAACACCACCAGTATTGGGGTCAAGACTCGGCGACCGTCCCTGCGGATTGTGAATGCCGCGCCGTCATAGTGCGGCGTGATCGGGATGTGGCGGCGCAGGAACCGGATGGCTCCGCTCTCCTGCTCTTCCGTCTCGTTTTGATTCGTGAACAGCTGCCGCACCGCGGTGTAGAGCAGGAATGCTCCGAACAGGTAGAAGATCCAGCTGAAGTGTTCGATCAGCGTGACCCCGAGAAGGATGAACACTCCTCGCAGGAGGAGGGCGATCACGATACCGACGAGGAGAACGGATTGCTGAAGGGCTCGCGGCACCGCGAAGCGACCCATGATGATCACGAAGACGAACAGGTTGTCCACGCTCAGGCTGTACTCGGTCAGCCAGCCGGCGAGGAACTGCCCGGACAGGTTGCCGTCCGCGAAGAAGAACAGCAGCGTCGCGAAGCCCAGCGCCAGAAGAACGTAGAACGCGATCCAGATCGCCGACTCCCGCACACTGGGAATGTGCGGACGTGCGAACGCGAGAACCAGGTCCGCAACGATCACGACGCTCATGACGACGAGCGCGCCGATCTCGAGCCATGCGGGGATCACAATTTCCGACCCTAGCGCGTGCCACGCTCGCGAAAGCCCTCGCGAGGTCATCCCGAAACCACAGGTCGCTCATAGCATTCGGCAAGGAGAGGCTGGTTACTTGGATGCATGAAGCGCATCCTTCGATCCCGCACAGCTCTCGCAACGGCCGCCAGCCTTTCGCTGATTGGTGCGCTCGCGGGATGCGCTTCGACCACTTCCACCGACTCGGCGGGCTCGTCTGCCTCCTCGGGAACATCCGCAAACTCAACCTCCGACAACACGAGCTCATACAAGGACGGCACCTACACCGCCGACGGAACCTACGTCTCGCCTGGTGGCCAGGAGGAGATCGCCGTCACGGTGACCGTCAAGAGCAATCTGATCACGGCCGTCAGCGTGAAGTCGGTCATGGCCGACTCTGAGGCAGCCGAATACCAGTCGCGGTTTGCAAGCGGCATCTCTTCGCTCGCCGTGGGCAAGAGCCTGGCAACGCTCAGCGTGACGAATGTCGCCGGATCCTCCCTCACGAGCCAGGGCTTCAACGCGGCGCTCGCCACCATCCGGAGCAACGCACAGGCCTAGGTCGGCAGTTACATAAAGCATCTATATAATAGATGCATGGAAACTGGCAAGGCGAACGATGACGAGCTCGCCGTAGCCGATGCGCTCGAACGAGTGATCGGCTGGCTTCGCGACTGGCGAACGCCATCGGGACTGTCCGCGAGCACCCTGAGCGCCCTGAGCCGCCTCGATGCGCTCGGCAGTCTTCGCGTCACTGATCTCGCCGAGCTCGAGCAACTCACGCAGCCCGGCATGACGACGCTCATCAACCGACTCGAGGATGCCGGCTTCGCGGTGCGCGAGCCCGATCCCACCGACGGTCGCGCCGTGCGCGTCACCATCACTCCGTCGGGCGCTGCCCGCGTCCTGGCGTACCGCGAATCCCGGGCGGCCCTCATCCGCACGCGGATAACTCAGCTCTCCGACGGCGACCAGGCCGCCCTGATCGCCGCGCTTCCCGCGCTCCGATCCTTCGCCACGCATCCGGCGCCAGCCAAACCGAACAACGAGAACAACTAAAGAGGAACCGAATTCATGACGTCCCACGGCACCATCTCCGACGGCGAGCGCCGGCCGAGCCCGTTTAAACAACCGCGTGCTGTTTGGGCAGTCGCGTTCGCCTGCGTGGTCTCATTCATGGGTATCGGGCTGGTTGACCCGATCCTGAAGACCCTGGCAGGCCAGCTCAGCGCGACGCCGTCTCAGGTCGAGTTGCTGTTCACCAGCTACCTGGTTGTGACCGCACTTGCGATGCTCGTCACCGGATGGGTGTCGAGCAGAATCGGCGCGAAGCGGACGCTGATCGCGGGTCTGATCCTGATCGTCATCTTCGCGGCGGCCGCCGGTTCGGTGAACAGCATCGCCGGCATCGTCGGGTTCCGTGCCGGCTGGGGCCTGGGCAACGCCCTCTTCATCGCGACCTCGCTCGCTGTGATCGTCGGGTCCGCCTCGGGCGGGTTCGCCGGCGCTATCGTGCTCTACGAGAGTGCGCTCGGAATCGGCATAGCGCTCGGGCCACTCATCGGCGGCCTGCTGGGCAACGTCAGTTGGCGCGGCCCGTTCTTCGGGGTCTCGGTGTTGATGGCGGTTGCGCTCGTCGCAACGATCGTGTTCCTACCCAAGACCGCGAAACCCACGCACCGGCAAAAGCTCTCCGAGCCTCTTGCGGCCCTCAAGCACCGGTCGCTGCGAATCACCAGCATCGTCGGCCTCCTCTATAACTGGGCGTTCTTCACCCTGCTCGGCTACTCGCCGTTCCTGATGGGGATCGACAGCCCCATCCAGCTCGGGTTGGTCTTCTGCGGCTGGGGCATTCTCGTCGCCCTATTTGCGGTCTTCGGTGCGCCGTGGCTGCAGCGGCGGTTCGGGACGCCGCGCACGCTCTATGTGAACTTCGTGCTCATGGCGATCGACCTCGCGATCATCGCGATCTTCTACACGAATCCCATCGTGGTGATCGTCTGTGTGATCGTCGCGGGCGCGTTCATCGGCGTCAACAACACGCTCGTGACGACCGCCGTCATGTCGATCGCCCCGGTCGAGCGGCCCGTCGCATCCGCCACCTACGGATTCGTGCGATTCATCGGAGGCGGGCTGGCGCCGTTCGTTGCCGGGCTTCTGGTGACCGCGTTCAATCCGATGGTCCCGTTCCTGCTCGGCACGGCGACCCTCGTCGCCGCGGCGATCATCCTGAGCACCGTACACAAGACCCTCACGGCCGCGGACCGCGGTGAGATCGCCCAGCCCGTGATCACGGAACTTGACGAGATCGAGAACGAGGACCCGTTCCCTGGCGCCGTCGGCATCGGAAACTCCGACTAGCCGCGCGGCGGCAGTCGGTATGCGGTGCGGTTCAGCAGCGGATCGTTCACGATCAGCCAGTCCGTGACGGCCCAAAAGTCGTCGATCCGATCGCTCTTCATGGCCGCGGCTCGATCGAGAATCCGTCCGAAGATGTCGCCGCTGCGGGTCGGCGTGAACAGCGACGCGACGGAATCCGACTGCCCCTCCACATAGCCGTAACGGCATCCCATGGTGACGTCGTCCGAGTAGTGGGGTGCCTCGAATGAGCCGAGGATGACCTCCACCCAGGCCTCGTCGGAGTGCGGGTACCAGTCGGCGTAAAACACCGCGAAGGCGTCGCCGCGGTCGAGCACGAACCCCGTGTCTCCGTCGTGTTTCTTACCGCATTCCGCGCACGTCACCTCGCGAGACTCCGGCGTCCCGTCGAAACTGAACTCGTGTTCGGACATGCAAAGACAGTAGCGACACGCGTCTTGACTCACCTACGGTGCGCGAGCACACTCGAAACGAGGAAGGGCTGTCGGCCATGGATATGAAGCTCGAAGTAGTCGTACTCGCGGTATCCGATGTCGATCGAGCGAAGGCCTTCTATGTCGGCCTCGGCTGGCGACTAGATGCCGACTTTCCGGGGGACGCCGGATTCCGCGTGGTGCAGCTGACGCCGCCGGGGTCGGCCTGTTCCATCATCTTCGGAAGCGGACTCACGTCTGCGGTGCCCGGCTCCGCCGATGGGCTACAGCTGGTGGTCACCGACATCGCGGCCGCGCGCGAAGAACTCATCTCCCGCGGCGCTCGGGTCAGTGAGGTTTTCCACGATGCCGGCGGAGTCTTCCACCACGCGGGTCTCGATTCGCGCGTCGCCGGCCCCGCGCCCGAGGGCAAGAGCTACGGATCGTTCGCTTCGTTCAGCGATCCGGATGGCAACGGCTGGTACATCCAGGAAGTGACCACCCGCCTGCCGGGTCGGTAGGCACGGTCGATCGAAAGGGAAGGGGCATCCAATGGCCACCGAATACGGTTCGGCGTCCGAGCTCGCCGAAGCGCTGCGCAGAGCGGCGGCGGCTCACGGTGAGCACGAGAAGGAGATCGGGCACGCGGATGCGAACTGGCCGGACTGGTACGCCCAGTACATGGTGGACGAGCAGTCCGCGCAATGACGACCCTGGTCGACCGACCCAATACCGCACTGGTGGTTGTTGACATGCAGAACGGCGTCGTGGCCGAGGCCTACGAGCGAGACGCCGTCGTCGCCAATATCGCAACCGTCGTCGAGCGGGCGCGCACCGCGGGAGTGCCCGTCGTGTGGGTGCAGCACTCCGACGACGGACTCGCGATCGGCAGCCCCGAGTGGGAATACGTTCCGGAACTCGCGCGCGACGACTCGGAAGCACTGGTGCCGAAGACCTACCCCGACTCGTTCGAAGACACCGATCTCGAAGAGGTGCTCGCGAGCGGCGGGATCGGCGGCATCGTGCTCGTGGGTGCCCAGACGGACGAATGCATCCGCTCCACCCTGCACGGCGCCCTCACCCGCGGCTACGACGTGACCCTCGTCGGCGACGCGCACACGACCGAAGACCTGAGCTACTGGGGCGCACCGCCGCCGGACAAGGTCATCGCGCACACCAACCTGTATTGGGCCAACCATCGTGCGCCCGGGCGCACAGCCGCGGTCGTTGACACGGCGGATGTGGTGTTCGGCCGTTAGCCGAGCCTGATACCGCGGTCAAGCATGAAAGGCACGGGGTTGACCGGATTGCCGTTCACCAAGACCTGAAAGTACAGGTGGCATCCGGTTGACGTGCCGGTCGAGCCGGTGCGTGCGATGTTCTGGCCCGCAGACACGCGCTGGCCGTTGCGGACAAACGTCTGCCCGTTCGCGATGTGACCGTAGGCGGTCGCGATTCCGTCACCGTCATCGATGATGACGTAGTTGCCGATGTCGCCGTACGGCCCTGCGTAGGTGACGGTGCCCGTGTGTGCCGCATAGATGGGTTGGAGGCAGCCGTGGGCGATGTCGTCGCCGTAGTGCATCCTCCAGCTGTAGCCGGCAGCAGGGTCGTAGCGATACCCCCACGGCGAGGTGATCACGCCGACCGTTGGGAGGGCCCAGCCCTGCGCATCGACCACGCCCGCCCGGCCTGCCCCCGCGGCGGCGGCCGCCGCCGCCACGCCGGCGTCATACTGCGATTCGGTCATCGCAAGCTGGGTGGTCAGCGCGGCCAGCTCAAGAGTGAGCGACTGTTGGTGCGCCGTTTGGGCGGCCACGGCCGTCTGGAGCACCGCCGCAGCCGCGGCCGCAGCCGCCTCGGCAGTATCTGCCACCTTTTTTTGGCTGTCGCGAATTGCCGCTTGCTGGGCCGCGAGCACGCTCAACTGTTTTGCCGAGTTCTGATCGAACAACGCCTTCTTGTAGATGGCATCCTCGCGTCCCGAAACCTGGCCGATTGCACCGAGATCGTTGAGAAGCTGGTCCGCTGTCTTGCCGTTGAGAAGCAGCTCGAGGGTCGTTCCGTTGCTGCCACCGGCGCCACGTGCAAGCTCAGAAACGTAGGCTGCCACCTCTTTTTTCGACGTAGCGGCCTTGGCAGCCGCGACATCCACCTGTGCCTGAAGGGTCTTCTGTTTGGCTTCGGCCCCAAAGTAGTTCTGCTCGGCCGTATAGGCGATCGCGCCCTTTGCGGCCGCATCCGCCTGGGCCGCCTGGAGCTGGGTGTTCAGGCTCGCGATCAGGGACGTGATCTGGGTTACCGCCGCCTGGCTCGCAGCCTTGTTCTGGCGCGCGGCCAGCACGTCCGCCCAGGACGGGTACGTTGTCGCGAACGCGGCGGTCGGAGTGGTCGCGACGACGGACGCGACCGTAATGAGGACGGTGACGCCGAGAATGCCCGCCACTCGCAAGACCCTGCGGCGCCCCAACGCGCGCACGGTGAGACGCGCCATGCCCGTCGTATTCATTGGGGTTCCCCGAATAACCTCGTTGAAGGTGTTACTAACGGAGAAATTCAACCCCAGGCGCGAAACGTCTGCGTGCTCATCCGCGCGGTTCGCACAAGTTCACACCTGATTGATAAGAACTGGTGCCGGTTCGAGGGGACGCAGCTCACCCCTAGTAACGCGACGCGTTATGCTTTTCGAGTGCGCGACTCACACGAACCCATCCACCCGGGAGAGATCCTGCTCGACGAATTCCTGAACCCGATGGGCATCACCCAGTACCGGCTGGCCCAGACGATCTTCGTGCCCGCACGGCGCATCAACGAGATCGTTCACGGCAAGCGAGCTATCTCCCCCGACACCGCTCTACGCCTTTCTCGCGCGCTCGGAACCTCAGACCGCTTCTGGATGAACCTGCAGAGCAGATACGACCTGGACATCGCCGTCGCTCAGCATCACGAAGAATTCGATCAGATCAAACCTCTGATGTCTGCATAAAAGAAAGGGCCCGGACGCCAGCAGTTACTGGCATCCGAGCGGTTGTGACCCCAACCGGATTCGAACCGGTGTTACCGCCGTGAGAGGGCAGCGTACTAGGCCGCTATACGATGGGGCCGTCACGACAACTTTACGAGTATGCCATATGGCGA
>JAUZFP010000113.1 GCA_030838475.1 Actinomycetota bacterium | reverse complement strand
CAGCTACCATGGGTTTATTGTTGATTACTTGCGTTTTCTTGTCAATTACGGCAATGTTTCTTTCGATTTAGGAAGTTGCTAGGAGATCCATGCCCCGCGTCACAAAACAGGAACACCGCATGGCGGACGGTCGCGAGCTGATCTACTTCGATGACGCCGACACCCGCCTCGGTGCTGCCCGCACGGCAGACCTCCGGCAACTCGAGCCACGCCCGGAAACTCCCGTCATGCGGCAGGACCCGCTCACCGGTGAATGGATTTCGATCGCCGAAGCGCGCCAGAACCGGGTATTCCTTCCCCCGTCGGATCAGGACCCGCTCGCGCCGGCGACGCCATCCAATCCATCCGAGATCCCGGACAACTACGACGTCGTCGTCTTCGAAAACCGGTCGCCATCGTTCGGTCCCGAGATGTCCGACGGCTACACGGATGACCAGCTCGCGACAATCGGTGTCGGACGGTCGCTTCCGGCGATCGGGCGATGCGAGGTCGTCTGCTTCAGCCCGGAGAGCTTCGGTTCCTTCGCGGGGCTGACCGAGTCGCGCGCGCGGACCGTCATCGAGGCCTGGGCAGACCGCACCGCCACGCTGTCCGCGCTCCCCGGAGTTCGCGAAGTCTTTCCCTTCGAGAACCGGGGTGAAGCGATCGGCGTGACTCTGCATCATCCCCACGGCCAGATCTACTCGTACCCGTACATCACCCCGCGAACGCAGCGACTACTCGACTCGATCGATCGATTCGACGGTGACCTGTTCGCCAGCATCCTCGAACTCGAGAGCGCGTCGGACCGGGTCGTCCTGCGCGGCGAGCACTGGATCGCCTTCGTTCCCTATGCGGCGCGCTGGCCGATCGAGGTGCACATGCTGCCGCTTCGGCACGTTCCGGACTTCGCGGCCACCTCGGACGAGGAGCGGGCGGAGCTCGCGACGCTCTACCTGCGGCTGCTGCGCGGGATCGACGCACTGTATGAGACGCCGACGCCGTACATCGCCGCGTGGCACCAGGCGCCGACCGATGTTGGTCGCGATACCGTGAGACTCATGCTCCAACTGACGTCCCCGCGCCGTTCCGATGACAAACTCAAGTACCTCGCCGGCTCGGAGTCGGCGATGGGCGCCTGGATCGGCGACGTCGTACCGGAGATGGCCGCCGCGGCGATCCGGGACGCGATCGCGCAAGCATCCGCGTCATGACCGATATTCGCGACGAGGCGGCGGCGGGCTTTGAGGATGTCTTCGGCTACGCACCCAACGGCATCTGGTCCGCGCCGGGCCGGGTCAACCTGATCGGGGAGCACACCGACTACAACGATGGCTTCGTGCTTCCGTTCGCGATCGACCGGCGGACAGTTGTCGCCGTCGGCACGAGAGATGCGGATGTCGCGCGGGTGGCCAGCTCCTACACGGACGAACTCGTGGAGATCCCCCTGGCCGAGCTCAACCCCGAACACCTCACCGGGTGGTCGGCGTATCCACTCGGTGTCGCCTGGTCACTCGCCCAGTTCGGCGCGGACCTTGCGGCGGTGCCCGGGCTCGACATCTTCATCGTCTCGGATGTTCCGGTCGGCGCCGGGTTGTCGTCATCCCACGCCCTCGAGAGCGCCGTGGCGCTCGCGTTGAACGACCTGTGGCAGCTGGGGCTGGATCGTCAGACGCTCGCGCGGGTCGCGCAGGTCACCGAGAACCAGGTCGTCGGCGCCCCGACCGGCATCATGGACCAGTCGGCCTCACTTCTGGGCGAGAAGGACTGCGCCGTCTTCCTCGACTGCCGCAGCCTCGACTACCGAATCATTCCGCTCGGGCTGGAGGCCGCCGATCTCGCCGTTCTCATCATCGACACCGGTGTGAAGCACGAGCACGCCAACGGCGGTTACGCGGAGCGGCGGGCATCCTGCGAACTCGGCGCGAAGCTCATGGGTGTTGGATCGCTGCGCGACCTGACGATCGATGACCTGCCGCGCGCGCGCGAAGTGCTCGATGACGTGACATTCCGACGGGTGCGCCACGTGATCACCGAGAACCAGCGAGTGCTCGACACGGTCGCCGCGCTCGAGAGCGCTGGGCCACGATCGATCGGTGAGCTGCTGGACGCGTCGCACCGGTCCATGCGTGACGATTTTGAGATCTCCGTCATGGAACTCGATCTTGCCGTCGAGACGGCCATCGAGAACGGTGCCGTCGGCGCTCGGATGACCGGCGGCGGCTTCGGCGGATCCGCGATCGCGCTCGTGGCCCGCGAGGATGTCAGCCGCATCCAGGTCGCTGTCGACGGTGCCTTCGCGGAACACGGGCTGGGCATCCCCGACACGTTTGTCGTGGTGCCGTCCAAGGGTGCCGTTCGGGACCGCTAGAAGAGACCCAGCTCTGCCCCGTCTGGAACGTTCGCGCCCGCTCGAACGGGTTCACTAGTTTCGCGAGGGGGCACTCTTGCACAAAACACGTGCATTTCACTGCTATCTGACGCGTATGACCGCCATCGGGTGGCGCTCGGAGGCGGCACGAGCGACCAGGACGGACACCGAGCGTTTGCAACCCCACAGGGAGTGTTGCCCGACTACTCGGGGATGCCCGTGGATCGGTTGAGGGCAGTCGCCGCCGCAAAACCTCCCGTGTGGGACGAATTGCCCTGCGCGCGCGGGGCAATTCGTCCCAAACGGGCGAAAACGCCTTACTCGGCGGGCTTCGCCGCCTGCAGCTCCGCGATCTGGGCACGGGCGGCGGCGACCAGCTCGTCGTTGGTGTTCACGTGCCCCTTCAGCCCCCAGCCTCCGGCCACGGCCTCGGTCAGAAGAACCCACGTGCGATCGACGATGGTCGGGTCATCCGAGGCCGACGCGATCAGGGCGGTGAGCTGCTCGACGACGGCGAGCTGCTTGTCCCGGTCGAGCGCGCCCTCGTTCGTGAGCACCTGAACTCGCACATAGTTGCTGTCGCCGTTGACATTCGAAATGTCGCCCTCGGGCAGGTCGTGCACGAAGCCCGCGGTGTTCTGACGGAACATCGGGATGTTCGGAACCGCCTCGATCGTCATCACCGTCGTCGCGAGATCGATTGCAAGCTGGTGCTTGTCGTTGAAGGTGCCGGCCGTTGCGTAGACATCGATCATGGGCATGGGAGTTCTCCTCGGAGGTCGTTTGGTCGCGGTGCGACAGCTTGAGTCTGCCTTATGACGGTCGTCATAGTCAAGCTATGATGGCAATCATACAAATCTCACTCGTGAGACGGCGAAGGAGAACCGCGTGGCAAGCGAGACCCGAGCGCGCATGGTTGCGGGCGCCGCGCGGCTGCTTGCCGAGCGGGGCCTGCAGGAAACCTCCTTCTCCGAGGTACTCGAGCTCACGGGGGCGCCGCGAGGATCGATCTACCACCACTTCCCCGACGGCAAAGACCAGCTCATTGCCTCGGCCATCGACCTCGCGGGTGCGCACGCAGTCGCCCTCATCGATCGATCAACCGGCAAATCGGCCGAAGAGGTGACGACACACTTTCTCGGGATGTGGCGGGAGGTACTCCTGCGCTCGAACTTCAAGTCCGGATGTTCGGTCCTCGCGGTGACAATAGCGACCGACTCCAGCGACCTTCTCGGCCACGCGGCCACCGTATTCCGCACCTGGCGTCTGCGACTCGCAGAGCTACTGCGGGACGGCGGCCTCACGGAGCAGGATGCGGCGCGCTTCGCCGCCATCCTGATCGCCGGCACCGAGGGCGCGGTCGTCCTGAGCCGTGCAGAGCAGTCGATGGAGCCGTTCGAGCTCGTCGCCGAGCAGCTGTCCTCGCAGGTGCAACAGCTGAGCGCTGGCTAGCCGCGCCGCCAGTCGACGCCGTCCGGAAAGTCGCTGAGGATCAGGTCCATGAGCAGGCCGTCCTCGTGGCTGCCGTCCGGTCGAAGCTGGTATTCACGAAGCACGCCGACCGGCCGAAAGCCCAGCCGCTCGTAGCTGCGGATCGCCGGCGCGTTGTTCATGTTGGGGTCGAGCGTGAAGCGGTGGTGACCGAGGCTCGCGAGGTGCGCAATCACGATTGCGAGAGCCTCCGCGCCATGGCGGTGGCCGTACCAGCGCGCGCCGAGGAACAGGTGGATGACCACGTGCAGGTATTCCGGATCCTCGTTCGGGTAGAGGAAGATGGCGCCGGCACAGGCGCCGTCAATCTCCATCACCAGCGCGTTTCCGGAGTCCAGGATCTCCTCCCGAACGCGTTCGGGCGTGTAGCCAACCCACCACCGGGAAACCTCGGGCTCGGTGAGGATGCCGAGCAGCGGCGCGGCATCGGCGCCGGTTGGCGGGCGGAGGGTCATCCGCTCGCCGGCAAGCACCGGCCAGCTCACGTCGGAGGCTATTCGGCCGAGTTCGCGACCGGAAGCTCGATGGGGATTGCGGGGCAATCCTTCCAGAGCCGCTCGAGCGAGTAGTACATGCGGTCCTCCTCGTGGAAGACGTGTACGACGATGTCACCGAAGTCGAGAAGCACCCAGCGACCCTCCTGGCGACCTTCGCGGCGAAGCGGCTTTGTGCCGGCCTCGATCATCTTGTCCTCGATCTCGCTGGCGATCGCGACGACGTTGCGCTCGTTCCGCCCCGTGACGAGCAGGAATACATCCGTGAGCGGAAGCGGTCCCGAGACGTCCAGCGCGACAAGATCCTCGCCCTGCTTGGAGTCCGCGGCCGCAGCCGCAATCTTGACTAGTTCGAGGGCGTGTTCAGATGCAGTCACTGGTTCCTTGGGGAGATTGAAGAAGAATTACGCATCACAGCTTGCCGGTTGCTAGCGCGAACACAAGGATCCCGACGAGTCCCACCGCCAGAACTCCTGCGGTGACGATGATAGCCGTGAGCATCCGGTTGCCCTGTGGCTTTTTGGTCTCGATGACACCCCGGGTCGAGGTGTTACTGCTGATCGCCCGAATGGCGCGAACCGGGGCCGAGTCGGGCGCGGCGACCTGGCTGTCGAACGGGTCGTCCTCGTAATCGGAGTTGTCGACACGGTCCGGATGTGCACCCGTCGAACCGAGGCTGCGGGGCAGATTGATCGACCCTGTCACCAGAATTTCACCGGTCGAGGTGAGCGAGCCCAGCATGCTGTCGGGCTGCGGCACCGACGGCAGCACGAGCGCGCTTGTCGTGATCGCAGACGTGTTCGACCCGACGGTGCGGCTGAGGGTGTTCTCGTATGGGAGCTCGTCGTCTTCCATCGCGGCCTGGACCCGCCAGTGATTGGATGCCCGGGGCGAGCGACCGCCGTGAGCATCCTGCTCCTGGGACTGCTCCTCCTGCGGCGGCGCCACGTCGGGCTCGAGGAAAACCGGCTCAACAAGCATTGGCGCCTGCGCGGCGGGAGAAGGCGGTGACGGCAGCGATGCCGTCGGCGGGAAGACGAGCGGTGCGGCCGCGACGGGCGCCTGCGGCGCGGACGGCTGCAGTTCGGCGAAGGGGGACGCCTGCGCCAGCGGAGGCTGCGGAGCAGACGGTTGCGCGACGGCCTGCGGGAACACGGGCTGCTGCTGGGTCGGGATGATCGGTGTGGCGAGGCTCGCGACCTGGGCATCGCGAGCGCGGGCCTCGGCTTCGCGGCGCGAACGGGTCAGCAGGTCGAACTCGGCCATCGCCTCGGCGAGCGCCTGGGACTGTCCGGGCGGCGGCGCAAGTGTGGGGATCTCGATTGGTCCGGAGTTGAGCAGCGTGTCGATCGGCTCGGGCAATTGCGCCGACGGCATCTGCAGCGGAGGAGCCTCCTGCTCGGCCGCGGCGCGCATCTCGCGGAGTTCCCGACGGGAAAGCGTGTGATTCTGCGTGTCCTCGACCGGCACGGAGCCGGCGGAGTGCGACGGAATGGGCGGGACGCCCTGGGTCTTGTAGTCGAGGTCGACCGCACGGGCCGGAGCAGGGAACGACGCGGAAGCCGCCAGGGGGCTCTCCGTCATCGGCTCGCGGTGTGGTGCCGCACGACGACCGCCCTCTGGGCTGAAATCGCGCACACGGAAGCTGGCCGGGTCTGCCGATCCGGGAGGCGGCGCCGCCGCGAGCGATGGGGCCTGCGACTGCTCGGCTACGGGTGGAGACACCCGGCCCTGCGTGGAGTACGTGAGGGGTTCGAATCCGGGGGTCTGCTCGCCCGCATCCTCGGTCGGCGTGGCCGGCTGCTGTGCTCGACGCCCGCTGTGGGGTGGAGCGACCGGGGCCTGCGGAGTCTCTGGCGCTTCCTGTGCCGCATCGAACGCGTACGGAGCGTCCTCGACAGGTGCCTGGGGCGGTGTGTCGCCGCGCTCACTCTGCCGAACCGCGCGCCGCGATTGCGGTGGCGGATCTTGGAATGTGGTCATGCGATACTCCGATACAAATGGTGTTTTGAGATGTACTGAACAACACCATCGGGGACCAAATACCAGACCGGAAAGCCCCGGCTTACCCTGCTCCGGCA
>JAUZFP010000107.1 GCA_030838475.1 Actinomycetota bacterium | reverse complement strand
AGCATGGGGATGATCGGTTTCGACATTGCCTGCAAAACTGCGAGAAGCGGGTCGAGGATGCAGGGTTATCTCGTTAACGCCACCTGCAAAATATAAGTGCCAATAAATCACGCACTGAGTTCGCCCTCGCTGCTTAAGCGAGCGCACTAAAGAACTCTGTCGGTCCGGGAATGCTCTCTACCCGGGTTCCGGCATTAGCTAGAGAGATTGCTGCGTAGTTACGCCCTAGGGCTACGCGGGACTTGAACTAAGGCTGGGCTTGTTGACCTAGATGCTTGTGGCAAAGGTCAGAGCCGAGTAAAGCGACTTCACAAGCTACGCCCGTAGAAGGCGCAGAATTACAGCAGTGGACGGGGGTTCAATTCCCCCCATCTCCACCATCGGTCGCTATCGCACGCTGCTCAGCCGAACTACTTCAGCAGGTCGGCCATCTTCTGCGCGAACGATCGCGCGACGGCGAGAGCGGTCCCGATGGTCGCATCGTTGTCGAAGAGGGCAGACAGTACGAGTTCTTGTCCCGGCACGCGGAGTTGCACAACGTAGCCCTTACCGGACGCGATGATGATGTACTCGCTGGTGCCGATCTTCAACTCGTGGGCGACCGCGTCGCCAAGCGCTTGCATCGAGCTCGCCATCCCGGCGAACCTCGCGCCGTCGGTCTGGCCTGGCAGTCGAGCGACGTCGAAGCCGTCGTCGGTCAGCAGGGCGGCGTAGGTGAGGGAACTCGCGGCATCCTTCATTTCGGCCAGCAGAGCCGACGCGGCCTTCACCACGGCCGGCTTCGTGTGCAGACCCGGGCTCACAGTGCCGCCGCCGTTGTCATGCCGAACATCGCGCGCATCTCAATGTTGGCGATGAGAACAAGAAGAACGTCTTCCATCTGATCGCGGTCGCGCGGGTCGACGGTGAAGACCGGGATAACCAGGTCCGGGTTTGTTCGCTCCAAGGCCTCAGAAAAGTCGCCGAGCGTCGGCCCGGCGATCACGTCGGCGCGAGAGACACCGACCACAACACCGCCGCGATCGTACAACTCGCGGAAGTCGTCGATGAATTCGAGCATCTGTCCGATCGGGTCGGGGGCATCGCTGTTCACGAGCAGGATCATCCCTTTGGCACGCTTCTTGAGGATTGCCCACATGAAGTCGAATCGCTTCTGCCCCGGGATGCCGTACAGCCGAACCTTCTCCTCGCCGTCGATGAGAATCTCGCCGTAGTCGAGTGCGACCGTCGTGGTCGCCTTGTCGACGATGTGGCGTTCGGAGTTGTTCGCCTCCGTGCTGACAACCTCGATCTCGCTGAGGCTCCGGATGGCGGTTGTCTTACCGGCTCCCATGGGACCGGTGAACAGGATCACGTGCTCGGCCACGCGTTACCGTCCCAGCCGCTTGCGCAGTCGCGCGAAGAGGCTCTTGCGCTTGGCCGCGGCGGTCTCCGGCGCTGCCGCTGTTGCGGGAGCCTCCGCCGAACGGGAAAGAATGCGCATGAGGCTGAGTGCGTTGATGAGACTCTGGGCCTCAACCTCCTCGACGCCGGCAAGCGTGGCTAGCTCGCTGGTACTCGCATACGTGTTGCCGAGCACCGCCAGCATCTTCATCTGGCGCAGATTATGGGAGTGCCGCGTGACGTTCGGCCAGCGGGTGAGTTTGTAACGTTCGCCCTTGGGAAGCCAGTAGGCGGCGGCGCCACCGAAGGAGTTGATTCCCATCTCCCAGAGCAGGCCGTCGAGGTCCTGGCCCGGGAGTTCGAAAAACGGTGGCGCGTCCGCGCTGGTCGGTTCGGTCTCCAGTCCGGTATGGACGGCGTCCACAGGAAACTGATCGAGCGGAGTGGACCAGGAGAATGCGTGGTGACGAAAGTCGATGAGCAGGGGGCCATGCATCTCGACGTGCATCGTGAGATTCACCGGAGTGTTCAACCGAAGAACCGAAAAGACCGCGATCGCGGCGTGAGTCCAGCCCACGGTTACGGGGAAGCCCATCGAAACCGAGGCGGGCTCCCCGGCCACATGGTTGGCGTTAACTGTCATAGCTGAATCTGGAGATCAGCTTCGGTCGCCTTGTATCGCGCCATCGCGAGGCTCGCCTTGGCTTTGTCTCCGATGAGGTAGGTGAAGATCGATGGGTTGCTCGGCAGCGGGTGAATGATTTGCACCTGGGTCGTGAGCGAGATCAGCACGTCGTCAATTTTTTCGTCGTTGCCGAGAGCCCTAGTACTTGCCAGTCGCGCGCGAAGGATGACCGAGGCACCCGCGGCCGCCAGGTCGATTTCAATGCCGGAACCGGCCTTGCCGAGAATCATCCCGGTTTCGCTGTCCACGACCGCCACGCACAGTGCGCCGTCGAAACTGAGGAGCTTCTCGAGCACCTCCTCCAGGCTCGGGCGATCGTCGACGGCCACCGCGGCGGGCGTCGCCGCTACCACCGTTGCCGTTGCCGTTGTAGCCGACGTCGCCGCGGCGGAGACTGCCGGGGCGGCCTGGCCCACGGGCGTGTAGTCGGCGAGTCTCGCGGCCCACGAAGAGAAGTCTGGCTCGGAATAGTCGAGGTGCTCCGGCTCCTTGTTGGCGCGACGGAGACCGCGTAATGGAGATCGGGATTCAACGCTCATGGAGCACTTCCTCATCTGTCGAGCACATGAGTCCATGGTTCCAACGGACGCGTGCGACAGAAACCCCCACTTGTGGGCCTTTGTGGGGACAGCGTCTCCTTGAAGCTACAGCTCGAGCTGCGCTTCGCACTCCGAAACCTTGTAACGGGCCAGGGCCATGTTCGACTTGTTCTTGTCCATGGCGAGGTACAGGAAGATCGAAGGGTTGGCGGTCAGGGGTCGGACAATGTCGAACTGGGTGCTCAACGTGATGATGATGTCGTCGATGACGTCGGTCGAACCGAGGGTCCCGATCGACTTCAGTTGTGCGCGAACCACCTCGGTGTTGGCGGCGGCCGCAATGTCGAGACCGGCGTCGGATCCCGCGTGGCCGAGGACCATTCCGGAGTTACTGTCGACAAGGGCCGCGGATCGGGCGCCCGCCAGCTCGACAAGGCGTTCCAATGACTCGGTGACGTTTGACATTTCCTTCATCCTCGCTAGGAAGTTCGAACGCAGACACCTGATTGTAGTGGAGGCGCGGAGACCGTTTGCGGAATCATCCGAATTGGTCCCCTGGCGCGATTTACTGAGATATCGCGCCACCGGCGATCAGTCACGACGCGACCTTTGCCAATCTGTTAATTCCGCGGCGTTCGCCTGAGTGCCATAGTCAGCCCGCGCAGCGGCTGCGTTATCCGCCACGATCGGCTCGCTCTGATGTTCGTCAATTCGGCGGTCTTCTCGGCCAGCTGCGCCCTGAGGTTCTCGACCTCACTGTGATCGCCGGAACCGGTTTCGGCCTGAATCGCAAGAAGAAGGTCAAGCTTGGACGGACCCGTCGTGCCCGCATCTTTCGACAGGACAGAGAGAAACTCAAATCCCTGGGTTGGTTGGATTTCGTCGATTCCGAGCTCGATAAATGTTCCGCTTCTGAGTTCGCGCACGAGAAACTGAAAACTCGAGGGAGTGAATACCCAGGAGTGGCAGTCGTAATACTCCTCGCTTCGCGTTGCCTCAGAGTAAGCGGTGATGCAGTCAAGGTCGGAGTGTTGCAAGTGTGGGGTGAACTCGTCACTGACGCCCCAGGCGGTCTTGTCTTCATTGACGCAGAAGTACGCATAGTTGTCGAAAACGGTGCCTCGGTGGCGTTTTCGAGATTCCAAATTGGCATCAATAATGGCCCCGGGCGAGGTCAAGGGCCGGAGCGCGTCAAAGCAGTAGCGCTTGTCAGGGACGAGCACAGCGATCTGGCCCTGCGGGGTGAGGAGGTCAGCACATGAGTTGAAGAAGGCAATCAAGTCCGTTGTGTGTTCGACTACGTGGCTTGCAACGATGAGGTCGAATGTAACGCCGGACGATTTCAGAGACGAAATGTCGGTTGTCACGAAGTCAACCTCTTCAATCAGATGAGTCGTTTCGACTCCGTAGACCAAGTATTTCTCGACTAGATCTTCTCTGTTTGCGTGGTCCAGGATCTTGACGGGGTAGTGGTCTCTCTTCGAAACGATCGGATTGTGGGAGGGACCTATCTCGAGAATGCTCTGTTTTCCACGAGCCAGGTCTCTGATGTGTTCTCGAAAATCCAATCGCACCCTCACTTCGCTCCATGAGCAGGACGATCGCTCGTCGACCATCGCTCTCGCTTGATCAGATCGGCGGGTCGTTCGCCGAGAATGCCGCGTCGGCACCCGCGCACTACTCATGCTATCGAGCGCCCGAAATCTCAACCTCTTCGAAGTATCGTTCGCAAGGAGCGATAACCTGCCGAGTATCTCCAGATTCTGCTCGCGCTGATCGCCCGAAGCGACGCGAGCGCGGCATCACGAGCAGCTACCGCATCATCTCTGTCCGCGAGGGCAATGTCGCGTTCGGCGAGAGCGAGCTCCGGGGCATGAGTCCAGCTGGAAGTCGATGAGCCGCGCCTGATTTCGGTCCCAAGCAGGCAAAATCCGAGGAGACGCTTGTCGGTCGACGGCGGAGAGAAGTCTGCAGGCCGAACCGTGCCGTCCATCCGAAATTCAACGACCGTGGCGCGACCGGCGCGCAAGACTGCGGAGAATTTCAGCACATATGACTCAGACTCAGGGGAATGCACTACTCGAGCGGCGATCGGGCGCTGGTTCACGAGAACTTGCAGATTCTCCAGCAACTCGTCGGCGGCCAGGCGCGCGATGTACACGGCGAAGTCCACGCTCCCGCTGTAAACCACTGGAATGAGGAGCCGCGGTCGTGGGTTCGGGCCCGACCAGCGCCATCGGGGTGGGTTGTCGGCGTACGACTCGCCGGCGTACCAATCAAACCCGCGCGGATCATCCCCTGGTGGGAGCCACAGGCGGTCCCCGAGAGGCGTCGGCACGGTCGTCGAAATCCCTCTGACTCCTTCGTTGCGGCGCATCGGTTCGCCGGGCTCAAGCGTCGCGTCGTTTGAGTACAGAATGGGCATGAAGTTGCCGCTTTGTCGAGCCCGCTCAACGACCGCGGCAACGTAGGCGTCCAGACCGACGGGGTCAGCAATTCTGTCGAGCATCTCGCGTTGTTCCGTGTCATCGGGGGACAAGTAGGAAAGGTAGCGAAGTGCAGAGGCGAACTTATACACGGTGACGACACCCGTTGCGGCAAACCTCAGTTCCGCTCCAGCCGCGCCTTTTAGAAATCGGACGTCAACCGGTTCCCTCGACAGTTCAGCGTTCTGCCAGCGCGGAATCTCCGGTGGAAGGTCACGCCGATGAGCGAATGACGATGGCGGAAAGAAATGTTCGTGCGGGACGTTGGTTTCCGACGAGTCGAACATCCCGGTGACCCAGGTGTGCGATTCGGATGCGCCTGATGGCCCAAAGAAAACGCATCCGGCGACAGCGAAAGAAGCTTCAGGGTGAGAGGCAAAAGCTTCGAGCAGCCGCGCAAGGTGCTCGGGGTGCCAGATATCGTCATGTCCCAGATAGGCGATGTAGCGTCCTCGAGCGGCGGCCCATCCATAGTTGTTCGGTCCGGACTGCGACCGACTGCGAGTCTCGAGCTGATGCAATTGGAACCGCTCGCCGAAGCCCTTCACGGTCGCGGCTAATCCGGGGGCGAGTGGGCCGTCGCTGACAACGAGTACCTCGATGTCACTCAGAGTTTGTGCGGCGACCGATTCGAGTGTGGCCGCGATCAGCGGCCCGCGATCGAACGTCGCGATGACGATCGTGAACACCGGCTCGTCGGTCTTCACCTCAGGCGAAGGTACCGGCTATGTGTTGCGGCCCCGAGAACGTCACTGGGAAGAACGACCGCACGTCGACCGGGATTTCGCCCGAGTCGATCGAGAAGTAGAAGCGGTCGGGATTCGCGTGGTCGTAGTGAGTACTCGGCAGGTTGACCAAGATCGCATCCTCGGTGCCGACGTTCAGGGACAGGTGCCACACGAGCGGCGGAATCAGGACTTGGCGTGCACTTTTTTCGGAAAGCACGAGTTTCATTGTTACGCCGCGTGTGGGGGAGTCCGGGCGGTTGTCGTAGAGGAGCACGAGGAGTTCGCCGGAGACGATGTGGTACCGGTCGAGCTTTTTTTCGTGGGCGAACCAGCCCTTGAGCATTCCCGGTCGGATGGAGGTCTGGTAGGCGTATGCGAACGGTGCGTTCCAGAATTCCGGGCTCGTGTACATCTCGACGAGTGCACCACGATGATCGACGTGCACCGGGGGCTGAAGCACGACGACGCCGTCAATATTGGTGGTGAGTGGAACCCCATCCTTGGTAACAGTGGGGAGGTCCTTCTCCCCGCGTTCAATCGTGGCGCCGGAGGCGGGGGAGTCTTCCTCTGTCATTGCTGAATACTACTGGCCGCCCGCGTGGCGAATTTGTTTTCCTTGACCACATATCCATCAACTCGTAGTATTCGAGAGTCCAATCACTTTCGACACAAATGTCGAAACTTTCGAAAGGTGTTCGATGATGAACAAACGCAGCATCCTGAAGGTCGTCGCGGTCAGTGCCGCCGCGGCCTTCGCTTTCGGTGCACTCACTGCATGTAGCAGTGGTGGCGGCAGCACGCCCGACAAGAAGGTCACCCTCACCTTCTGGCAGAACTCGACAACGGGACCGGGAGTCGAATTCTGGAAAACGACCGTGGCAAACTTCGAGAAGGCCAACAAGAACATCACCATCAACATGCAGTCCATCCAGAACGAAGACCTGGATGGCAAGCTGCAGACGGCCCTGAACTCGGGCAGTGCCCCCGACATCTTCCTTCAGCGCGGTGGCGGCAAGATGGCCGCCATGGTCAAGGCGGGTCAACTCATGGATCTCACCGGTCTCATCACCGCGAAGACCAAGGCGGCTGTCGGAGCCGGCGCATTCGCGGCGGACCAGTACAACGGCAAGAGCTACGCGATGCCCGTTGACGTGCTGCCGGAAGGCATCTACTACAGCAAAGACATGTTCAAGGCCGCTGGAATCTCCGACACCCCGACCACCATGAACGAGCTGAACTCCGACATCGCCAAGCTGAAGGCCTCGGGCGTTGCCGCCGTCGCCGTCGGTGCGAAGGATGCCTGGCCAGCTGCTCACTGGTACTACAACTTCGCGCTCCGCGAGTGCAGCGAATCCGTTTTGAATGAGGCGGCGAAGACGCTGAAGTTCACCGACGGATGCTGGCTCAAGGCGGGCAAGGACGTGGATACCTTCAACAAATCCCAGCCCTTCAACGACGGGTTCCTGACGACGGCGGCCCAGCAGGGTGCAGGCAGCTCGGCGGGACTCGTCGCGAACCACAAGGCGGCCATGGAGCTCATGGGCGCGTGGGACCCAGGAGTCGTCGCGTCGCTGACCCCCGACCAGAAGCCCCTTCCGGACCTCGGCTGGTTCCCGTTCCCGTCCGTGAGCGGCGGCAAGGGTGACCCTGCAGCCATGATGGGTGGCGTGGACGGTTACTCGTGTTCGGCACAGGCTCCGAAGGCTGCCTGTGCCGCGTTCATGAACTACATCGTGACGACGCCGGTCCAGGAGGCCTACTACAAGGCGTTCGACGCCCCGCCGGTGAACACCGCCGCGCAGTCAGTCGTCACCGAGGACATCCTGAAGTCCGTTCTCGCCGCATACAAGAAGGCCCCGTACGTGTCGCAATACCTCGACACGAACTACGGACAGAACGTTGGTAACGCGCTGAACTCGGGCGTCGTCAACATTCTTGCCGGCAAGGGAACGCCCGCGGACGTCCTCACCGACGTCAGCTCCGCAGCAGCTAAGGGCTAACCGACACAATGAGCAACTCCCTGGGCGAGAAAACGCTGGCTGGCCAGCGGTCGCCCGAGGGCTACCCGGAGGCCGGGGGCGGCACACACCGTGTGTCGCCCCCGGTCGCCCCGCGGCCCACGCGACGACGGACCGGACAATGGCGCCAGCGATTTGAAATCGCGGTGCTCACCGGCCCGGCCATCATCGTCTTTCTCGCATTCGTTATCTTCCCTGTCGGGCTCGCCGCGTACTACGGCTTCTACCGCTGGCAGGGCTACGGCCCGCCGATCGATTTCGTCGGGCTCAACAATTACTTCCTGATCTTCAGCGATCCGGCGTTCCACGATGTGCTGAGCCACAACGCGATCATTCTCGTGCTGTCGCTCGTCATCCAGGGACCGGTGGCCATCATCCTGGCGCTGCTCCTCAACCAGAAGATCCGCGGCCGCACGGTCATCCGGGTGCTGATCTTCGTGCCCTATGTCATCTCCGAGGTGATCGTCGGTACCGGGTGGAGCCTCATGCTCCAGACAAGTGGCGCGGTCAACGGATTCCTACAGAACATTGGACTCGGCGCCCTCAAGGCCAACTGGTTGTCCGACCCGCACATCGCGATCTGGTCGCTCATGGTGATCATCTCGTGGAAGTACATCGGGTTCGCGGTCATCCTGTTTCTCGCCGGGTTGCAGGGCATTCCCGAGGAACTGTCCGAGGCGGCGGCGATCGACGGGGCGAGCTACTGGCAGATCCAGCGCAGGATTACCCTGCCGCTGCTCGGGCCCACCGTTCGCATCTGGGCGTTCCTCTCCATCATCGGGTCGCTGCAGTTGTTCGACCTCGTCTACATCATCTGGGGACAGTACGTTGCGTCGACGGCGGGCACCTCGACCATGGCGACCTACATGGTTGGCCAGGGCCGCAACTCGGGCAACTACGGCTACGGCAACGCGGTCGCCGTAGTGATGTTCGTCATCTCGCTCACCATCGCGCTCATCTACCAGCGCTTCATCCTGCGCCGCGATACCGCGGCGCCCATAACCGAGAGGCGGAAATGATGTCGACGTCGACGCTCACGATCGACGGCGCCGCCGGCCCGCGGCCGCGCCGATCCATCAACTGGAGCCATCCGCTCACGTATTTCATCGCCCTCGTGTTCATTGCCGTGAGCCTGGCTCCGGTGCTGTACATCGTGCTCGGCGGCTTCCGCACCAACTCTCAAATCACCGTCGACCCCGCCGGGCTGCCGTCGCCGTGGAACGTCGGGAACTACATCGACGTGCTGACGGGCAGCACGTTCTGGCAGGAGGTCGGCAACTCGACCATTGCGGGCGTCTCCACCACCGTCGGAGTGGTGGTGCTGGGGCTCATGGTGAGCTTCGTGCTCGCGCGGTACAACTTCCGCGGTCGGGGCGCCATCTACGCCCTCTTCGCGGCCGGCCTCATGTTTCCGATCACCGTCGCGATCACGCCGCTTTACATCCTGGTCAAGGACCTCGGGCTCGTGAACAGCCTCGCCGGGGTCATCATCCCGCAGATCGCCTTCGCCCTTCCGACGACCGTCATCATCCTCGTGCCGTTCCTCAAGGCCATTCCGGATGAAATCGAGGAGGCGGCCGCCATCGACGGTGCCAGCCGCATCGGTTTCCTCGTTCGAATGGTCGTGCCCCTGGCGATCCCCGGCATCATCACGGTCGGCATTCTCGCGTTCATCGGCAGCTGGAACAGCTACATCCTCCCGCTGTTCATCCTGAGCGACCAGGGCAACTACACGCTCCCGCTCGGCGTGCAGGCGTTCTCCTCGCAGTACTCGGTCGACACCGCGAAGGTCCTGGCCTTCACCTCGCTGTCGATGCTCCCGGCGCTCGCGTTCTTCACGGTCTTCCAGCGGCGAATCGTCGGCGGCCTGACGGGCGCGGTCAAGGGTTAGCCCGTCGATCACCTCTGTTCGGTCACTAGCAAGAAGGATGTTCATGTCTGAAATCGCGGCGATGCCTCGCGTTTCCGACCGCGTTCGTGAGCTGCACGCTCGGATGACTCTCGAAGAGAAGCTCGCACAGATCGTCGGATACTGGCTCGACCAGAATGGAGTGGTCGCGCCGATGCAGAGCGAGATGGCGAGCGGCCAGAAGTCCGCAAGCGAACTCGCCGAGGTCACTCGACACGGACTTGGGCACTATAGCCGCGTCTACGGAACCCGACCGGTCGAACCGGTCGAGCGAGCAGCATGGCTCTGGAACGAGCAGCGAAGGCTAAAGCGGGAGACCCGCCTCGGAATCCCTGCTCTCGTTCACGAGGAGTGCCTCACCGGCCTTGCGGCATGGAAGGCGGCGACATTCCCGACACCCCTGGCGTGGGGTGCGTCATTCGATCCCGACCTGGTGCGACGAATGGGTGAGGTCATCGGCCGGTCGATGCGCGATCTTGGCATCCACCAGGGTCTCGCGCCGGTGCTCGACGTTGTGAGCGATCCACGCTGGGGCCGAGTCGACGAGTGCATAAGTGAAGACCCGTACCTGGTGGGCACGGTCGGCACGGCCTACGTACAGGGCCTGCAGGGCGCGGGCGTGCACGCCACCCTCAAACACTTCATCGGCTACTCCGCGTCTCGCGCCGGCCGCAATCATGCGCCCGTCCACGCGGGGCCGCGCGAGATTGCCGACATCTATCTCCCACCGTTCGAGATGGCGCTTCTCGACGGCGGGGCAAAGTCCGTCATGAATTCCTATGCTGACATCGACGGTGAACCGGTCGCGGCGAGCGAGGAGTACCTCACCCGGATCCTGCGCGAGAAGCTCGGATTTGATGGTGTTGTCGTCGCAGACTATTTCGCTGTCGCATTTCTGGAGGTGATGCACGCCGTTGCCGGTACCCGCGGCGAGGCGGCCGCACTCGCGCTCTCGGCCGGAATTGACATCGAGCTGCCAACCGGTGACGCCTACCTTGCACCCCTCGCCGACCGGATTCGAGCCGGGGAGTTCGACGAACGGTATGTCGACCGAGCGGTCCTCCGGGCGCTCGCTCAGAAGGAAGAGCTCGGCCTCCTCGATGAGGGCGCCTTCGAAGACGAGCCGCCGACGACGATCGATCTGGATTCACCCGAGCACCGGGCGATCGCTCGTAGGCTCGCGGACGAGTCGGTCATCCTGCTGTCCAACGATGGCGTGCTGCCGCTCGGTTCGGGGGAGACCGGCCCGCGAAAGATCGCCGTCATCGGCCCGAATGCTGCGCGCGCGGAGGCGCTCCAGGGCTGCTATTCATTCGCCAACCACGTGCTCGCGCATCATCCCGAATTCCCGCACGGTGTCGAGATCCCCACGGTCCTCGATGCCTTCGAATTGACATACGCGGACAGCGACCGCGTCGAGATCGCCTTTGCCACCGGCAGCGAGATCGAGGGCGATGATGTGTCCGGGTTCGTCGAAGCCGTGCGGATCGCCGCGGCTGCCGATGTTGCCGTTGTCGTCGTGGGCGACCAGGCCGGCCTGTTCGGGCGCGGAACCGTCGGCGAAGGCAACGACAGCGAGACGCTCGACCTTCCGGGCGTGCAGCGCCTCCTCGTCGAGGCCGTCGTCGCCACCGGAACACCGGTCGTGATGGTGCTGGTGACGGGACGGCCGTACGTGCTCGATTGGGCCCTCGATGGAGCTCAGCCTCGGCCGGCGGCGGTACTGCAGGCGTTCTTCCCCGGCGAGGGCGGCGGTCTCGCGATCGTCGACGTGATCCGCGGCAGCGTCAATCCGTCCGGACGCCTCCCTGTTTCGCTCCCGCGTTCGGCAGGGGCGCAGCCGTACACGTACCTTCATCCGATTCTGGGGGGCCCGTCGGATGTCACGGCCGCCGATTCGACCCCGCTTCGGCCGTTCGGTTTTGGGCTGTCGTACACGACGTTCGGCTATTCCGATTTTGACGTCGATCCCGCTGTGAGGACGGGAGACACTTTCGGCGCTCGGGTGACGATAACAAACACCGGCACCCGGGCCGGGGCGGATGTCATCCAGCTCTACGGCCATGACACTCTGGGCACAATAGCGCGACCGGTGGTGCAGCTGTTGGGGTACGCGCGGGTCGAATTGACCCCGGGCGAGAGCGTCCGCCTCGAGTTCGCCGTGCCCTCGGGTCGGTTCGCGTTCACCGATCGACGCCTGCGGAAGATCATCGAACCGGGCGACGTCGAGGTGTGGGTCGGCTCACACGCGGCCGCGACAAACTTCGAGGGCGAGCAGAACTCGAGCACCGGTGGCGCAATCGTGAGCGGCAAGCGCTCCGACGATCGCGCGCTGCCGGGTCGGGCGACGAGTCGCGCGGTCGTTTCGCTCACCGGCGCGGTGCGTGACGTGCAAAGCTCGGATCCACGAATGGTCACTTCGCGCCCGGTCCCCCTGGACCGCGAGTTGGTGGCAGATGTCGCCGGCGACACTGCGAAGGAACCAGCCTCTCGTTGACAAAGGAGTACCGCCACTGTGGCTGATAAGAAACCGCTGCGCGTCGCCATGATCGGATACGGATTCATGGGCGCCGCGCACTCCCAGGCGTGGAGTGTCGCGCCGAAGTTCTTTGACCTTCCATTGCGCCCCGAACTCGCGGTGGTCGTCGGTCGGGACGCGGAGCGCGCCGCCGACGTTGCCACGAGGTTTGGCTGGGAATCGAGCGCAACGGACTGGCGCGAGGTCATTCGCCGCGACGACATCGACCTCGTCGACATCTGCGCTCCGGGGGACACCCACGCCGAGATCGCGATAGCTTCCCTCGCCGCGGGCAAACACGTGCTCTGCGAGAAGCCGCTCGCCAACTCGGCGCAGGATGCGATTCTCATGGCCGAAGCCGCCGAGTCGGCGCTCGCCGCCGGTGTCTTCGCCATGGTCGGGTTCACCTATCGCCGGGTCCCTGCGATCAGTTTTGCTCGCGAACTGGTTCGTTCTGGTCGCATCGGTACCCTGCGGCGCGTGCAGGCGAACTACCTGCAGGACTGGCTGGTCGACGAGAACGCACCCATGACCTGGCGCCTCGACAAGACCAGAGCAGGCTCGGGTTCGCTCGGCGATATCGG
The DNA here is from genome assembly GCA_030838475.1 of Actinomycetota bacterium. Taxonomy (GTDB): domain Bacteria; phylum Actinomycetota; class Actinomycetes; order Actinomycetales; family Microbacteriaceae; genus Galbitalea. The sequence continues at coordinate 35,890 of JAUZFP010000107.1, read as the reverse complement.
CGCGCACGCGGTCGACGCGGTGCAGTTCATCACGGGTCAAACCGTGTCGAGCGTGAGTGGCACGCTGCATACCTTCGTCGCGGAGCGACCGCTTCTCGGCGAGGGAATCGGTCTCGGCGGTACGGCGTCGGACGAGCGCGGCACGGTGACCGTGGACGATTCCGCGCTTTTCACGGCCAGGCTCAGCGACGGCGCGCTTGCCAGCTTCGAGGCGACCCGGTTCGCGACCGGACGCAAGAACGCGTTTCGACTCGAATTCAGCGGCTCGACGGGAGCGGTGAGCTTCGATCTCGAGCGAATGAACGAACTCGAGTTCTACGACGGTACCGACGCGGCGGGGGAGCGGGGGTTCCGGCGCATCCTCGTGACCGAACCCGAGCACCCGTATGCGGCAGCGTGGTGGCCGACCGGCCACGGGCTGGGCTACGAGCACGCGTTCAGTCACCAGGTCCGCGATCTCGTGCTCGACATCGCGGCGGGTCGCCAGCCCGAACCGTCGTTCGCGGATGGCCTCCAGGTGCAGACCGTGCTCGAGGCGATCGAACGCAGTGCCGCCAGCCGGAGTGAATGGACCACCGTATGACGAAGGGCCAGGCACGCCGGGCTCTGATGGTTCGCGGCGGCTGGGACGGACACGAGCCCGAGCGCACGACCGACTTCTTCGCCCCATTTCTCGAAGCAAACGGGTTCGACGTGCGCCGCGAGCCGGGCCCCGAAATTTATCGTGACGCCGACTACATGGACTCGGTCGATCTCATCGTCCAGATCAACACCATGTCGACGATCGAGAAGGACGAGTTCGCGGGTCTCGAGCGCGCGGTTCTGAGCGGGACGGGATTCGCGGGCTGGCACGGCGGCATTGCGGACGCCTACCGGAACAATGCCGACTACCTCCACATGGTTGGAGGGCAATTCGCTCACCACGCGGGCAAGGCGCCGGGGGAGCGGATTGGTGAGCAGTCCGACAACTACCTCCCGTACACGGTGCACATCATGGAGCTAGGCAGGTCGCATCCGATAACGCAGGGCATCGACGACTTCGAGCTGGTCACCGAGCAGTACTGGGTGCTGAGCGACGAATACAACGACGTCCTCGCGACGACGACCCAGGACGTTCGGCCATGGGATGCCTGGCACCGTCCGGTGACGGCTCCGGCCGTCTGGGTGCGCGAGTGGGGAAAGGGTCGAATCTTCGTCTGCGCACCCGGACACAAGCTTGAGATTGTGCAGGACCGCAACGTTCGAACGATCATCGAGAGGGGACTGCTGTGGGCGGCGCGTTGAGGGTCGGGGTCGTCGGCGTGGGAAACATCAGCGCGCAGTACTTTGAAACACTGCCGCGACTGGCCGGCCTGGAACTCGTCGCGGTCGCCGACCTCGACACTGTACGAGCGTCCGAGGTCGCGCGAACTCATGGCGTTCGCGACCTCACCGTCGATGAGCTCCTCGGTTCTCCCGACGTGGACGTGGTTCTGAATCTGACCATCCCGGCGGCACACGTCGAGGTGGGCCTTCGGGCGCTTGCCGCAGGCAAACACGTGTATGCGGAGAAGCCATTCGGACTCGGAACAGCCTCGGCGCGGGCGCTACTCGATGCGCAGGTCGGAGGACTCCGAGTGGGCAGTGCGCCAGATACCGTGCTCGGAACGGGAGTGCAGACCGCGCGACGAGCTCTCGACGACGGCATGATCGGGGAGCCGGTGGGTGCCGCCGTGCATTGGTCCTCTCCGGGACACGAGAGCTGGCACCCATCGCCCGGCTTCTACTACCAGCCCGGTGGCGGACCGCTGTTCGACATGGGTCCGTACTACCTGACGAGCCTCGTCACACTCTTTGGTCCGGTGGCGCGGGTGTCGGGCGTCGCCACCCGTTCGCCTCGGCCTCGGGTCGTGGCTGGGGGAAGCCAGGCGGGGACAGTCCTGCCGGTCGACGTCGACACCCACATCGCCGCGATTCTCGAGCATGCCAGCGGAGTCACATCCACCGTCACGATGAGTTTCGAGGTCTGGGCGACGAAGTCTCCGCTCTTCGAGATGTACGGCACCGCCGGCACCCTTGCCATGCCCGACCCCAACCACTTTGCCGACACGGGCAGCGTGTGGACGCGCGGCCGGCCCGACTGGATCGAGCTCGAGGTCTCCGCGGGCTACCGGGACGCTGGGCGAGGCGTGGGGCTTGCCGACATGGCCGCGGCGATCGCAAATGAAACTCCGCACCGGGCATCCGCAGAGCTGGGATTTCACGTCCTCGAGATCATGGAGGCGATACTGGTGGCCTCCGCCGACCGACGCGTCGTCGAACTCGAGAGCTCGGTCGAGCGCCCCGAGGGGGTCGTTCTTCGGGACGTGCCGTGATCGCGGAGCGGCTGGCCGCCGGTTGGCGGTTTACGTTGCCCGCTGTCGACAATCTGCACCACTTGCGCAAATGATGACGTGTATTGCAATGGGTTACGCAAATACTTAATAAATCACTGACATTTCTTGGCAAACCCTTGTGGACCGTGCTGTCTAGGTTCTACAGTCGCGTCGCTCCCTGCGTTCTTTTGTGGCGGAGCCAGACAAAAACCCCCTAGAGAAATCGAGTCAATGATGACACGCAGAATTTCTTCACGCGGTACGCCCTCGTCGCGTCGCATCCGAGTCGGGCTGGCAGCGGCGACCTCCCTCGCCGTCGGCCTTGGAGTGATGATGAGTGGGGCTCTGCCCGCTGTCGCGTCACCCGTACCAACACCGGTCACCAGGGCGGCACTCGATCCGTCCCTCGTCAGCGGCCGCGGCGCAACGGTCGGCTTCAGTGAGCAGGAAGCCGAAAACGCCGTGACCAATGGCTCCATCCTTCCGGTGACGACCCAGGCCTACACGCTGTCGGCGGAAGCCTCCGGCCGGTCCGCGGTTTCCCTCACGCCCGGCCAGTATGTGCAGTTCACGCTGCCCGCGGCGACGAACGCGATCAACATCCGATACAGCATCCCGGACGCGCCGAGCGGCGGCGGCATCACCGCACCCCTTGCGGTGAGCATCAACGGCGGCCGGGCGCAGACCATGACCCTCACCTCCCAGTACGCGTGGCTCTACAGCCAGTACCCGTTCTCGAACAACCCGAACGCGGGCATCCTGTTCCCCGACCAGTGGATCGCGGAGTGCGGATGCGTGCCGAACCAGACGACACCCGCGCCGACGGTCGCTAACCCGTACCGTCCGAACCACTTCTATGACGAGCAGCGCATGCTCCTCGGGCGCACCTACCCGGCTGGCTCTACCATCCGGCTGACCGCTCCGGCGACAACGACCGCCGCGAAGACGACGATCGATCTGCTCGACTCTCAGGCCGTCGCCGCGCCGAAGATCGATCTCCTCGCGGCAGATGTGCTCGCGTTTGGTGCGGATCCGTTCGGCAAGCACGACTCCGCGAACGCGTTTGACAAGGCGATCGCATTTGCGAAGAAGTGGCACCTCAAGGTCTATGTTCCGCCGGGAACGTACCAGGTCAACCGGCACATCGCGGTCGACAACGTGACGATCCAGGGTGCGGGTAGCTGGTACACGATTATCACTGGCCACCAGGTCACACTGAGTTCGCCCGCCCCCGACGGGTCAGTACACACCGGCGTCGGCTTCTACGGCAAGGACGCGTCGGCGGGTGGCAGCAACAATGTGCACCTGTCCGGGTTTGCTATCGAGGGCGACGTGCGCGAGCGCATCGACACCGACCAGGTCAACGGCATCGGAGGCTCGTTCAACAACTCCAGCTTCGACGGGCTGTACATCCAGCACACCAAGGCCGGGGTCTGGCTTGACGGTCCGATGACCAATGTCACGATCACGAACAACGTGATCGTCGATCAGCTGGCCGACGGCATCAACTTCCATACCGGAGTCACGCGCTCCACCGCGTCGAACAACTTCATCCGCAACACGGGTGACGACGCGCTGGCGATGTGGTCGGACAAGACCGCGGATGCGAACAACACGTTCGACCACAACACGGTCCAGACGCCCGTGCTGGCCAACGGAATCGCCCTCTACGGCGGAACCGACAACACGGTCTCGAACAACCTGGTCGCCGACCCGATTCGCGAGGGGAGCGCCCTGCACGTCGGAACGAGGTTCGGCTCCCAGCCGTTTGTCGGGCACGTGTGGCTGACCAACAACACGACGGTTCGTGCGGGCTCGCTCGAGCTCAACTGGAACATCGGGCTCGGTGCACTGTGGATCTACGCGCTCGAAGGCAGCATCAACGCGGACGTCGAGGTGAACGGGGACAACTTCCTCGACAGCACCTATAACGCGATCATGCTAGTGAGTGACTTCGGTGTGAAGGACCTGTACAACATCACCAACGTTCACTTCTCGAACATCCACGTGGACGGCACCGGAACCTCGGTGCTGGACGCGCGGGTGGCCGGCACCGCGATCTTCCAGAATGTGGTCGCTCGCAATGTTGGTGCGGTTGGAATCAACAACTGCGGATCGTTCCACTTCACGCCCGCGGGATCCGAGTTCAGCGCCGTTGATCTCGGCGGCAACACCGGTGGCGGAACGACCGGCCCGTGGATGGCGCCCTGGGAGTTGCCCAACACCATCACGTGTGACGACCGCCCGCCGGTAGTCGTGCCGCCCGTTCCGACGACCTGGTAGTCGTCACGGTGAAGTGAAAACGAGGTGGGCCGCCTTCGGGCGACCCACCTCGTTCTTGTCGGTGCAGGCTAGACGCCGATCGGTTCGAGTTCTGCCGCCTCGACCGCCTGGGTCTGGGTGACCCGGGTCGATGGTGATACCAGCGCGATCACGATGTTCGCCGCGGCGAAGATGGCAGCAATGAGCAGCCCGTAGTCGTAGCCCCCCACCGCGGCGCTCACCTGGCCGGTGCCCGACTTCAGGGCATCGGTGATGTGCGTCGTGGTCAGCGTCGTGATAACTGCGAGCCCGAGCGCTCCGCCGACCTGGTAGCCGGCGTTGAGAATTCCGGATGCCGCACCGGCGTCGTCGTTCGCCACCTTGGAGGTTGCGCCAACCTGGGCGGCGACGCCGATCGCGGTGATGCCGATTCCGAAGATGATGAAGCCCGGCAGTAGGCCGGTGACGTAGGCGTCGGTGGCTCCCACCCGCGACAGGAGAAGCAGGCCGACGACGCTGAGTATGGCGGAGGCGATCTGCACCGGGCGTGTGCCCAGGGTCGTGACCAGTCGCGATGCAAGTAGGGCGCCAACGATCGCGGCGATTCCCATCGGCAGGAACTCGAGGCCCGCGTTCAGCGCCGACAGGCCGCGGACACCCTGCAGATAGATCGCCGTCAGGAAGAACATCGACAGGAATCCCGCCGAGTTGAGGCCGAGGGTGATGACCGCGTAGGTCAGGCTCCGGGTGCGGAACAGGCGCAGAGGGATAAGCGGGGACTTCGAGCGCGACTCCACGATGACGAATGCGCCGAGAAGGGCCACGCCGCCGACCAGGAGCGCGATGACCTCGAGCGAACCCCAGCCGAGAGGTTGTGCCCGAATGAAGCCCAACATGATCGCGAGGAGGCCCGAGGTACTGAGCAGGGCTCCCGCGACGTCGAAGGTGCGAGCGGCGCCGTCGAGGATTGCGCGGCTCTCGCGGAGGATGAAGAAGGACGCCACGATCACCAGGATCCCGAACGGCACGTTGACGAGGAACACCCAGCGCCAGCTGAGGCTGTCCACGAGTGCGCCACCGAGGACGGCGCCCATGGTGCCGCCGAGGCCGGCGAGTCCGCCCCAGATGCCGAGGGCGATGTTGCGTTGGCGTCCGTGTTCGAACGTCACAGTCAGCAGGGTAAGTGCTGCTGCCGAGAGCATCGCGCCACCCAGACCCTGAATGCCGCGGAACAGGATGAGTTCGAAGGCGGTGGTGGCGAGTCCGGCCGCGAGGGACGAGGCCCCGAAGACGACGAGCCCGATCACGAAGACGAGGCGGCGGCCGATCAGGTCGGCCATCCGGCCACCCAGCAGGAGGAAGCCACCGAAGATGAGGGTGTAGGCGCTGATGACCCACTGGAGGTCAGCGGTATTGAATTTCAGGTCGGTCTGGATGTGGGGGAGTGCGACGTTAACGATCGTCACGTCGAGGACCACCATGAACTGGGCAATCGCGAGCACGACCAGGGTGCTCCACGGGCTTCTTCTCATTGCTTTTCCCTTGTCTCTGTCGCTGCCTATGCAACGTACATGTACAAGGTACATCTACAACGTATAGGACGCAACCACAGACAAAGGAGGGTTGCTCGCGCTCCCGATCAGGCGGGACGAACTCCCCGTGTGCCTTCGACGAGGAAATCCATGCCGCGGGCAAAGTACTCGTCCTCGTTGTCGCAGGTGACGAAGTACGGGGCGGACTCCAGCAGGTTGGGGAACAGCTTGGGGGGCAGCGAGGCCAGTTTTGCACGCTTGCTGCGATCAACGTCCTCCTGCGCTTCGCCCGTCAGCGGATTTTGCTTTCCAGGCTCTGAGGTGACCAGTGTCACGATTGAGCACAGCAGGAAGCTGGCGGTCTGCGACGCCTCCGATGCCGAGAATCCAGCCCGGCGCAGCATTCCGATGACGCGCTCGGCGAGCACGAGACCGGCCTCGGACTTCATGATGCGCGGCGCGAGCAGGTCGGCGGCGAGCGGATGCGGCCGAATCGCGGCGAGCACGGCCAGGAGAACCTCGCGCAGCTGGTCGTCCCACGGTCCGTCGCTCGGCACCGGCAGGACAACGGATGCGTAGACCCGCTCGGCGATGCCGTCGAGTACGGCATCCTTGTCCTTGAAGTGCCAGTACAGGGCCATGGGCGTGACGGAGTGCTCGGTCGCGAGACGGCGGATGGTGACCGCGTCGATGCCCTCCCGATCGGCGAGGTCGAGTGCCCCCGCGGCGAGGGACTCGCGGCTCAGTCGCTCCTTTGTGGAGCCGGTAGCTGTGGATGCCATGACAGCACTGTACTACGTATAGTGCCGATTGTCCGGGAGAGCGCACCCGCTCTAGCGGTTGTTCTCCTCCAGCGCGGTGACCAGGTCGTCCAGGGTCAATCGCGCCTCCGAGTAGCGAGCGGCCCCGACCGTGGTCGCGTAGTCGTGCTCCATCTCACCGAGAATCACGAACGCCTGCTCGTACGCGCGCTGGCCCTTCGGCGTAAACACGATGAGCCGGGCGCGACGATCGGCCGGGTCGCTCTGGCGCTCGATGTAGCCGCTCGCCTCGATCTCGTCGATGAGTTCGCCCATGGCCTGTTTGGTCATGCCGGTCTGCGTCGCGAGGGTCGTCACACGTCCGCCCTCGCGAGGCATGCCTTCCAGAAGCGCGAGGTGGCGCATCCGGAGGTCGGTGTAGCCGGCCTCGTTCAGGCGGGCGAGGCAGTCGATCTGCGCGGCACGGTGCAGCCGCGCGGCAACCATGCCGATCGGAACGGACTGCTCGGTTTCTGCCATGCCTGTAGGGTAGCGGAGACGAATAAAGAAAGGTAACCTGTCTAACAGGTCACCTGACTAAATCCCTTTGAATCGGAGAACATCGTGCTCGAAATCGGCTCAACCCCTGACTTGAAACTCGAAGACACCGATGGGCGTTCGCTCGCTATCGCCGACTTCAAGGGCAAAGAAAATGTGCTCGTGTACTTCATGCGTGCCCTGTCCTGTGCGCAGTGCAACGCGCACGTACAGAGTTTCGTCAAGAACCAGGCCGTGTTCGACGCGGCGAATGTGAAAATCATCGTTGCAGTGCCAGAGGACCTGAAGGATGCGGCGGCCTGGAAGGCCAGAAAAAACATTCCGTACACCGTTGTCGCGGGCGCTGCCGGAACTCCGCATGAATCGGTCGGGCTTCTACGCAAGGTATTTGGCACGCTTCAGCAGTCGGGCAGCGTGCTTTTCGACAGCAATGGGACCGTCACGTACGTCCAGGTATCGACGATCCCGACGACGAGCTACAACAAAGCGGAGATCGGCGCGGCCCTCGCCGCGCTCTAGTCCGCGGGCGAGTTGTCGTAGGCGGGCAACCGCGAACTGAGTTCGGATCGCGCGCGAGCATACCGCCCGCGCGCGGTCGAGGCAGGGATGCCAAGAAGCCTGGCGGCTTCGGCAAGTGGGAAGCCGTCCCAGTGCACGAGTCGCACAAGCTCGGCGAGGTCGCGAGGAAGTTCAGCGATCGCCCGACGAACGTCAAGCGCTTCGGCGGTGTCCGGGGCGATAGCCGTTGACCTCACCTCGCGCCGGAGTGTGGCCGCGAGCTGCACTTGGCGGCGGCGGCCGCGGGAATAGTTGCGCAGGGTCGTTCTCGCGATGACGAAGAGCCACATGCGCGCGCCCTCGGCGTCGGGAGGCAGCCTCGCCACCCGGCGCCACGCAACCAACATCGTCTCGCCGAGAAGGTCGGCGGCGTCTTCGCGCACGTCGACGCGACGCTCAAGATAGGCGAGTAGGTCTCGGGAGTTCGCCGCAAGCGCGAAGTGCAACAGCATCGAAACGTCGGTCGGGTCTGTGGCTGCCTTCACGAGCCGCTGCCCGGGCATGTGAGCCGTCCACCCGCGCCGACCGCCGATGGATCCTGCCCCTTCTTGTCGGCCGCGTCGATCATTCCTGGCGCGAGGGCTTGGCTGACCGCCTGCTCCTCGCTTATCCGGTTGAATCCGAGATTGATCTTTGTTTCGTCGGCGATCTGGTCCGCGGTCTCGCCCGGCCGGATCATGAGAGGCACAGGTTGATAGTTGGCTTTGAAGATGTCGGACTGTTCAAGCGCAACCATGTCAACGTGAGACAGGTACTCGGTCGCGGCCTGCAGGGACTCGATTCCGCGAACGTTCAGATGCTGCGTGGATCCGTTCGTCAGCTGCAGCGTCAATGTGCACCCGGAGATCGGTAGTAGCAGCGGCACCTTGGGGAATGGCTTGACGGCCTTGGGCTGGGCGTGCGCAATCCCCAGGGATCGTTGCACGATGGGTGAGCTCAACGCTGCGCCCGTGCCGCCGAGTGCCATCGCACCGATCAATACCGGAATACCGATGTGCCGAAATCTCAATCTGCGTCGCAAACGGGAGAGGCGCTCCGTCGAATACGCCAACGCGGTGAGTTCGGCGTTGACCGACGCAACGTCTGATACGTGCGGCGAACTCGCGTTCAGCCGCGCATCCAGTTCATCCGTCATTTCGCGCCTCCTACCCAGTACATGTCCGGGTAGGCGTCAAACGTTCGCGATCGAGAAAAAAATCTAGGTGAGGATGCGCAGCTTCGCGATCAGCACGTTGGTCGGAACGATCACGAAGGCAACCGCGCTGCCGAGGATGCGCAGTGAGTAGACCAGGATCTTGATGTCGAGCAGGTCGCCGACGGCGAAGAGGACCGCGCCCAGCAGGCTGTAGATCAGAATCGCAACGAAGCCACGACGCGTCTCTACGAAGGCAGCGGCGAAGCCTGCAAAAGCGAAGATGAGACCGAGGTCGACGATCAGCGCCTGGACCTGATGGATGTTGGAGACGTTGGCGAGACACCACGCCACGATCGCGATCGCCCAGAACACCAAAAAGATCAGAATGCCAATCGGCTTCGGAACCTTCGGGCTGACACGCTCTACGGTCATCGGTCACTCCTTGGAAATTGATCGTGGACTGACTAAATTCTAACGCGCCGTCCAGCCGCCATCGATCGCGAGCGTCTGGCCTGTCACGAGGGATGCGGCGGGGCTGCTGAGGAAAACCACGGCACCGGAAACCTCGGTGGGAACGCCGATTCGATGCAGGGCGGCGATGCGTTCAAGGGTGTCCGCGCGGAACGAGTCATCGGAGAGCGCCGCCGCCGTTCCGTCCGTTTCGATGAACGTCGGCGCGACCGCATTCACCCGAATCCCGTACTCGCCCCACTCGACCGCATGGACCCGCGTCATGTGAATGACCGCGGCCTTGCTCACGCAGTAGGACGACTCGCCGGGCAGGGCCACCAGGCCAGCCTGCGAGGCGATGTTCACGATGGCACCGCCGCCGGAATCCCGCATCGCCTTCGCGGCGTGCTGCGAGATGAAGAACGTCGAGCGGGTATTCAGGTCCCACACCGCATCGAAGTCGTCTTCGCTCACCTCGATTGCCGGGCCGCCGATGCCGCCGCCGGCATTGTTCACGAGGATGTCGAGCCGACCGAACTCCGTGACCGCCGCATCGATGGCGGTACGACTCTCGGCGAGATTGGTGACATTCATCTGCAGGGGGAGCGCGCGTCGACCGAGAGCTTCGATCTCCCTAACCAGGTCGGCGGCCGAGGCCGCATCGCGGAGCCCGAGGGCGACATCCGCTCCCGCCTCAGCGAGGCTCAGCGCAATCGCGCGGCCGAGGCCTCGCGCCGCACCGGTGACGAGGGCGGTTTGGCCGGTCAGGTCGAATGGGCCGGTCATGCGAGCCCGTCCAGCATGCCGCGAACCGCCTCGATCGCTTCGATGCGTCCGGCGGTGGTCGGCGAGAGCGGCATCACGACGATCGTGGTCGCGCCGGAGGCGGCGAATGCCGCGAGCCGCTCCCGCACGTGAGCCTCGGTGCCGATCAGCGAAGTAGATGTGAGGAGCTCGTCGGGGATCGCCGCCGCGGCCGCCGCCTTGTCACCCGACAGATAGAAGTCCTGAACGGTCGCCGCCTCGTCCACGTAGCCGTAACGAACCGCGAGATCGTTGTAGAAGTTGGCGCTACGCGCACCCATGCCGCCCACGTAGAGCGCGATGCGCGCTCGATAGGCATCGAGAAGCGGATCGACCCGATCGCCGATAAACAGCGGAACTTGAACGATGGTGTCGAGTGGACCGAGCGCGGGATCGCGAGCTGCGGCACCGGCCGCGAGCGACTCGCCCCAGGCGAGGTGCGCCTTCTCCGGATGGTAGAACAACGGCAGCCAGCCATCAGCGATTTCCGCCGTCTGGGCGACGGCCTTGGGGGCGAGCGAGGCGATCGCAATTGGGATGGACTCGCGCACGGGGGTGTTGATGATCTTGAGCGGCTTGCCGAGACCCGTGCCCTGGTCAGCGGGCAACGGGATCGTGTACGCCTTCCCCGTGTGTTCCACGCGCTCGCGGCGCCAGACCGAACGGCAGATCTCTACCGTCTCGCGCACGTGCGCGAGCGGCGTGGCGAAGGGGACGCCGTGGAATCCCTCGATGACCTGTGGACCGGAGGTGCCGAGCCCCAGCTCGAAGCGGCCGCCCGACACGGAATCCAGACCGGCGGCGGTCATCGCCAGGAGGGTCGGCGTGCGCGAATAGAGGGGCAGGATGCCGGACGCCAGCGTGATCGTCGAGGTAATTGCGGCAAGGTAGCCGAGGCGGCTGACGGCGTCGAAAGAGTAGGCCTCGGCAACCTCGACCACGTCGGCACCGACTCGTTCGAACTCGACAACGTCGGCGGCGACCGTCGCGAAGTCGTCGGAGTAGTCCATGGTGATACCGAGACGCGTCATTGAGTGCCTTCCTAATCGCGAAGCAGAACGGCGTCGGCGAACTCGCTGAATGCACGGGTCGCTATTTCCCGCATTCGCGTTGCCGACCGGCCGAAATCGTCGCCGAGGGTGAGACGGGTCGCGGGTGAGAGGTCGTCGGCCATCTCGTCGACGGTGAGCCAGCGGTCCAGCATGTGCCGGTCGACCTCGACGTGAAACTGCATCGAGAAGATCGCGTCGCCCAGTCGGAACGCCTGGTTGGGCGTCTGATCGGTGCTGGCCAGAATCGTTGCCCCGTCGGGTACCTCCACGACATCATGGTGCCAGTGCAGCACGGGCGCCGTCGTGCCGGCCGAACCGAGCACGGGGTCGTCGGCCACGACATCAACCGTCCCGATCCCAACCTCGTTGGCCGCACCGATGTGGAGTTTCGCGCCGAGCGCCGTGGACAGGATCTGATGACCGAGGCAGATGGCCAGCAGCGGGATGCCGGCGTTGACAGCCGCTCGCACGAGGTTCGCCTCCGCCGCGAGGCCGGGCCTGGCGACGGTGTCCTCGGCGTTCATTGGTCCGCCGAGCACGGCCAGTCCCGAAATCTGGGAGAGGTCGAGTGGGGGAGGTCCGTAGAGGAACGAGCGCGACTCCCACGCGAGGGAGTGATCCGTGAGCACGTCCCCGAGGATCGCGGGCCGCTCCCACGGAACGTGTTGGAGGACGAGAACCGAGCGCGGCATGCCTCAAGTATGCCCGGGCTGGCGCGGTGACGCGGGTGGTCGCTTGCGTGGGGATTTTGGTGCGGCGGCGGGCTTCGTGGCCGGTTTGGTCGTCGACTTCACAGGCGGCAAGGCTTTGGGGGTGAGGCCAAGGTCGCGCAGGATCCGGTCGACCACCAAGCGCGAGTCAGTTCCGGCATCCACCTGGATCGCCGGCTCGGTGGTGGTCGGCGGCTCGAGCGTGTCCAGCTGGCTGTCGAGAAGCGCCGCCGGCATGAAGTGGCCCTCGCGGTGCTCGACCCGTTCCTCGAGGTCGGCGCGATCGAGAGCGAGGTACACGAATTCGACGCCGGACCCTCGGCGGTTCAGAACGTTGCGATATGACCGCTTCAGTGCAGAGCAGGTGATGATTCCGTTTTCGCCCGTGTCGAGACGTCCGTCGATCCAGTCCGCGATCTTTGCGAGCCAGGGCCAGCGATCGTCGTCGGTGAGGGGGACGCCCGCAGCCATCTTTTCGACGTTCGCGGTCGGATGCAGAGAGTCGCCTTCTTCAAACGTCCAGCCGAGCCGCTCCGCGAGAAGTGCGGCGATCGTGGACTTGCCCGCACCGGACACGCCCATGATCACCAGCACGACCGGCGACGGCAGCTCGACCACGGCCACCGCTAGAACTTGCGCTGGAAGGGCAGTGGCTTGCGCATCCGGAGCAGGAGGATCAGTGGGAACAGTACGTACGGCCCGTTGTAGAGAAGAAAGACGACGGGATTCGGCGTGCGGTCGGCCGCGGGACCAAAGAACTCGTCTCCAAAGATCGGGATGGCCGTGAGGCTGATGATCATGGTCGCGTAGATGACGGCGAAAATCTGGATGCGGTTCCAGCCCTTCGCGAGCGAGATGATCAGGATCACGTAGAACGGGAGGTACAGGAACGCCGAGGTTCCCGAGATGAACCGCAGCCAGACATCCTCGCGCTGGTACAGCGGGTCATAGTTCGACGCGTATGTGTAGTTCCACTGCGCGAGGAGGTTCGTGCTGTGCGCGACCTGCGGGATGCCGAGACCCTCGACCGAGTCGCTGATGATGCAGGTGACGATCATCACCGAGAAGATGCAGATGAACACGATGTCGATTGGGCGCTTGCGAAGGGGCAGGTTCGCAGGTTCGGCCTTCGAGGCCGGCGCCGGTGCGGTAGTAGAAGTCACGCGCCAACTTTAGTCAGTCGGTGGCCTTTTGGTTCAGCCTCGCGAGCACCGTGTCGTGCAGGATGCCGTTGGTCGCCAGCGCGCTGCCCTCCCACGGTCCGTCCACGCCGGCAACTGAAGTGAATCGGCCACCGGCCTCCTCGATGATCGGGATCAGCGCGGCCATGTCGTAGGGCTTGAGGTCGAACTCGCCGACGATGTCGACGGCGCCCTCGGCGAGCAGCATGTACGACCACATTTCGCCGTACGCCCGGGAGCGCCAGACATCCCGCGTGAGCGCAACGATGTCACCCAGCTTTCCCGCCTCGTCCCACCCCGGCAGGCTGTTGTAGCTGAGGGATGCGCCCGCCAGGTCCCCGACGGCGCTGACCCTCAGTCGCTTCGCGGCGGCACCGGTGTCCTCGTGCCGCGTGGGGGCAGTGAACGCGCCGTGTCCGCGCGCCGCCCACCAGCGTTGGCCGAGGGCAGGGGAGCTGACGACGCCGACCTGCGGGATGCCATCCACGGCCAGAGCGATGAGGGTCCCCCAGACCGGAACACCACGAAGAAAGTTGGCCGTCCCGTCGATCGGATCGAGGATCCACTGGCGTCCCGGCTGGCGGTCGCCACCGTACTCCTCGCCGAGGATCGAGTCCTGCGGTCGGGCCGCCTCGATGCGCTCACGGAGGAGCCGTTCGACGGCCTGGTCGGCATCCGTCACAGGGGAGCGATCGGGCTTCGTGGTGACGACGAGATCGACGGCCTCGTAGCGCGCGATCGAGACGAGGTCGGCCTCGGCCGCGAGGGCCAGGGCGAGGGAAAGGTCATCCGCTAGGGAGTATTCGGTCACAGTCAAAGCGTACTGAGCATCCGCGCCATCCTCGGATTCGGGTGTGAGCACCAGCTGATACGCCAAGGCGCCGACCGGGGAGGCTGGACACTTCTTCATTTCGCTGCTCAAGCCACGAGTTCGTCGGTAGTAGTGCGACTCATCGATGCGGGAGCCGAGGTGGATCCTGTCGATTCCTACGGCAACACCCCCCTTTGGCGAGCTTCTCCTCGAGAGGTCAAAAAGTGGTGTCTATTGACCGTAGAGGCAACACTTTTTGACCGCTCAATGTAGACAATGCTTACCCGTCGCGAACCGGGTCTCGCGGTGTCCCACGCTGTGTCACAAGCGTCGCGAGCAGACGCTGCAGGGAGTCGAGGCGGAGGCGGCCGATCTCTCCGAGGTCACCGCGGTCGGCGGCTTCGACGATGGCGCAATCTGGCGCATCCGGAAGATGGGTGCAACCACGTGGGCAGTCCTCGGCGATCTTCGCGAGGTCACCAAACGATTTCAGGATGTTGTCGGGATTGACGTGACCGAGACCAAACGACCGCACGCCGGGAGTGTCCACGATCCAGCCCGTCCCGATCCGATAGGAGATCGTGGATGAGGACGTGTGCCGCCCGCGGCCGGTCACCGTGTTGACGACGCCCACGGCTCGATTCGCATCCGGGACCAGGGCGTTCACCAGGGTCGACTTTCCGACGCCCGAGTGACCGACCGCGACCGTCGTGTGACCCTGCATAAGTTCGGTGAGCTCCTCGAGCGGGACTTCGTCCGACCGGCTCCGGATGACGCGGAGTTCGAGGCCCGCGAAGTTCGCGAGGAACTCGGCCGGGTACTGAAGGTCGACCTTGGTGATGACGAGGATGGGCGTGATGCCGGCATCGAAGGCGGCGACCAGGTAACGGTCGACGAGGCGCGGTCGTGGCTCCGGATTTGCGGCAGCGACGACGATGAGCATCTGGTCGGCGTTGGCAACAATGATGCGCTCGACCGCGTCCGTGTCGTCGGCGCTGCGACGCAGAAGTGTGCTCCGCTCCTGCACGCTGACGATTCGCGCAAGACTGCCGTCGTCTCCCGTCGTGTCTCCGACGACGTTGACGAAGTCGTTGCTCACGACCGAATAGCGACCGAGTTCTCTCGCCTTGGTCGCGACGACGGTGTGCTCATCCGGCGAACCTTCGCCGATCAAGACACTGAATCGGCCGCGGTCGACCGCGTACACGCGGCCGATCACCGAGTCGGCGTGCCCCGGGCGGGTCTTCGTGCGGGGCTTGTTCGCCTTCGGATTGGGACGCACCCGGGCCGAGGACTCGTCGTACTCTTCGTACTCTTCTGGCTCGTCTTCCGTGAGCCAGCTCATGGGCCAGGCAGTTCGAGTGTGCTCGGGGTGGCGATGGAGCGCATCGGCTCGCCCGTCCAGAGCGCGGCGAACTGGGGGAGCGTCTTCGCGGTCGTTTCGATGTCGTCGATCTCGACGCCCGGCACGACGAGACCGATGATCGCGCCGGCGGTCGCCATGCGGTGATCGGCGTAGCTGTGCCAGGGTCCGCCGTGCAGGGCAGCCGGTCGGATGACCAGTCCGTCATCCGTCTCGGTGACGTCGCCGCCGAGCGCATTGATTTCGGTCGCGAGCGCGGCAAGTCGATCGGTTTCGTGGCCGCGCAGGTGCGCAATCCCGGTCAGCACCGTCTCCGAGTTCGCCAGTGCCGCGATCGCCGCTACCGTCGGTGCCAGTTCGCTGGCTTCGTCGAGGGTGATGCCGTTCACGACTCCCGTGCCGGTGACGGTGAGGTCGCCGGTCGCCTCCGATGTTGGCCTGTAGCTCACGGCGGCGCCCATCTGGCCAAGTATGTCGCTCATCCGCGCCCCGACCTGGGTTGTCTCCTTCGGCCAGCCGGTCACCGTCACCGAACCGCCCGCGACCAGTGCGGCGGCAAGGAATGGACCCGCATTGGAGAGGTCGGGCTCGATGTCGACGTCGCGCGCCGCGATCGGCGCGGCGGGCACGATCCAGGTTCCGGGTTCCGGAGTCTCGACAACGACTCCGCGCTGGGCGAGGGTCTCGATCGTCATCTCGATGTGCGGAAGGCTCGGCAGTGTCTCGCCGGTGTGGTGCAGCGTGAGCCCGTTGGTGAACCGCGGCGCCACGAGCAGCAGTCCGGAGACGAACTGGCTCGAGGCCGACGCGTCGATCGACAGCTCTCCGCCTGCGACCGCACCCGTGCCGTACAGGCTGAATGGAAGAGTTCCGCGTCCGTCATCGTTGACGTCGATTCCCAGTTCGCGTAGCGCCGTCAGCATCGCCCGCATCGGACGTGTCCGGGCGTGCGGATCGCCGTCGAATGCGACCGGACCGAGCGCGAGAGCCGCGAGCGGGGGAAGAAAACGCATGACCGTGCCGGCGAGGCCGCAATCGATCGAGACCCCGCCCTCAAGCTCGCCCGGTGTCACGAGCAGGTCGGGTCCGTACGGGCCCGCACCGGGCACCTCCTCGATTAGAACTCCGAGGGATCGCAGCCCCTCGATCATCAGGGCCGTGTCACGCGAGTGAAGGGGCGCGCGCAGGAGGGATGGGCCGTCGGCCAGGGCCGCGAGAATCAATTCGCGATTGGTGAGGCTCTTGGACCCCGGCAGGGCGATTGTTGCGGCGAATGGACCGGTCGCGAGCGGCGCCCGCCATGGCCCGTCGGCGCGCTCGGGCAGCGGGGCGTCATCCCCGTACGGGTTGAACTGCGGCTGCGCAATCTTCGAAATCGCCATCGCTAACAAGAGTATCGATAAGGATTTCGAAACCCGATCGGAATAGCGCGGCGACGTGCGAGGTTATCGAAGGGGAGAGCCAACGGGACGACAGGAAGGATGCTCGGATGACCGCGGTCGAAGTACTTTCAGAGCACGCCATTCTTGACGACCTAGAATTGGCCCTGATGAGTGACACAACGAAGTCGGAAGACCAGGTTCCGGCTGATCCACGGGCACTGTTCGAAGAACAGGCGCTGCAGTACATGGACCAGCTCTACGCCGCCGCGATGCGCCTGACACGCAACCCCGCGGACGCGGCCGACCTCGTGCAGGAGACGTTCGTGAAGGCCTACCAGGCCTTCGGACAGTTCCAGCAGGGCACCAACCTGAAGGCCTGGCTGTACCGCATCCAGACCAACACCTTTATCAACAACTACCGCAAGAACCAGCGGAACCCGTACCAGGGCACCATCGACGACCTCGAGGATTGGCAGCTCGGCAACGCCGAGTCGGCCACAGCAACCTCTGGTCGTTCGGCTGAGGCCGAAGCAATCGACCATCTCCCAGACAGTGCTGTCAAGGATGCCCTTCAGGCCATCCCGGAAGATTTCAGAATGGCCGTGTACTTCGCCGACGTCGAAGGCTTCTCCTACCAGGAGATTGCCGACATCATGAAAACACCCGTCGGAACCGTGATGAGCCGCCTGCACCGCGGCCGTCGGATGCTGCGGGAACTCCTGGCTGACTACGCGCGCGAGCGCGGCATCGTCACGCGAGAGGGCAATCTTTCTGGAGTACAAAAATGACCGACTGCGGCTGCGACAAGGCAAAGGCCGAACTCGAGGAGTATCTGCACCGCGAGGTGAGCGAGCAGGACTTCGTCGACATCACCGAGCACCTTGCGGGATGCACCGACTGCTCCGACGAGCACCTCATCGGTCTCACTCTGACGGCCCGAGTTCGGTCGGCGTGTCAGGAGAAGGCGCCCGACGATCTCCGTGCCGCCGTAATCGGCCGTCTGGAGCAGCTCGCCACCTAGCCCTTCGGCGTGAGTTGTACCGGTGCCGGAACGGTCGTGAAAGTGGGCGTCGGAGTTGCCGACCCAAACGTCACCGAGATCGAGGCACCCGACGACGGGCTCATTGATTCCACGCTGATTCGGAACGAGCCATCGAGGCTCGTGAAGGTGTCACCCGGGTTCAGGTGGGTGTGACGCTTTGTCTTGTCGCTGGAGCCCGCCGTCAGGGCGGTAGCCATCACGGTCGTTCCGATTGCGCCCGTGGCCACGATCGGAATCGTTCGCAGGATTCTGACGGCTCCCGTGGTCTTGCTGCTATCGAGCTCGCAGATCGTGTATCCAGACATCGCCGGGTCGCACTGCAGTCCGTAGTTGAATTCCGCGCTCGTCGCATCCAGTCCGGAATTCGCGCGGTACTCGACGTAGTAGACATCGCCGCTGACCGGGTCGATGATCTTCAGCGCCTGCGTGCCACCCGAGCCCCCGAGCGCCGTGAGCGTCTTCGTGGTTGACGGGGTGCTGCTGGTAATCGTCGCGTAGTTGGTCATCCATCCCGCGAGAATTCGTTGCGGGCTCGACAGGTTCGGGGTCGCGTTCTTGACCGTGTATCCCATGATGTCGAAGTAGTCGTCGTATTCGCGCGTGGGGCAGACGATGCTGGTGAACGAAAAATCGGCTGCGGTTCCGTCGTAGCTTGCCGTATTCGTGCAGATCGACGCGTCGGCATGCTCGAAGCCCAGGTTGTGACCGAACTCGTGCAGCAGGTACGGCACGCCCATGCTCGCGTCGATCCCATTTCCGGAGAAGATTTCGCCACCCTTCCCGCCGACCGTCGCGAAGGACGCTGCGCCGCACGATTCGGCCGAGAGCACGAGGAGGTGCTGGTGAGTACCTTTCCAGGCACCATTGGCGAACATCCCGCCGAATGCACCGATCTCTTCCGCGCTGAGTGCGGCATTCGGGTTACAGCTACTCTCCCCGAGGGAACGGGTCTCGAATCCGGCGAGCGCGAGAGTCACCGCACCGCCCGATTGGGTCGACCAATACGAGCTCAGCTGTGCGACGAGCGACTGCGCGGCTGCCTGGGTGGGGCCGGCATTGATGTCGTCCGACGTTTGCGGTGTCGCGGAAACAACGCTGACCCACACCGTGTCCGTCGCGGTCGCGGTCGTCGTGGTCGCGGATGCGGCGCTCATTGCCTGCGGCGTGGCCGTTGCCGTCGATGTCGGCGCGGATGTCAAGACGGGGACGGAAGGGGTGTCCGGCGTGAGCGAACCCGATCCGCCGGACCCGCTGGGAATGGATGACGGGGTATCTCCGCCCGTCGAGGTGGACTCCGCCGTGTTCGCGGCCGGTGGTGACGCGGCAGTCGCCGACGCCGGTCGCGGATGCGCGCCGTCAGCGAAGACGGCAATCCCAGCGACCGCAACAATCGCGGCAATAGTGACGACCAAGAATGGGCGCGACGGGCGTGCAGGCATGAGGCTCCTTGTGCAGGCGCGTCCCATCCGTGCGAGAGCACAACAACGAGCGTTGTGCCGCAGAAATGGGCGCGACGATGACCGTGGAGCGAGATCCCAGCTCGCTTGTGACTACTTCGTTCCAGAACGCATGCGGGTTGCACTGAAACAGAAAAGCCTGCGCCAACAGTGGCGCATAACCTTCATTCGGAGTCTAAGCGGACGTGGTTTCCCGGCGAATCCCCCCAGTTAGGGGCGCGTGCTGGGACTACTTAACCGAGGTTCAGTGCGCGGCCGATGAGCTCTTCCTGCTCATGCGCGCTCCGCTTCGACGAGCCGGTCGCGGGGGATGCTGACGCCGGACGCGACGCGACCGAAATGGAGCGTCCTCCGGCTCGGCCGAGCTCAAACGACAGGTAGGGCCACGCGCCCTGGTTCTCGGGCTCATCCTGGGTCCAGACCAGATCGGCGTTCGGGTACCCGTCGAGGATGGCGTTCAGTTCGGCGGCCGGTAGCGGGTAGAACTGCTCCATCCGCACGATCGCGACATCCTTCACGCCGTTGGAAGACTCAGTGCGCTTCTCGACCTCGGCGAGGATGTCGTAGTAGATCTTGCCCGCGGTCAGGACGACGCGCTTCACGGCGGACCTGTCCGTCGCCTTCGCGTCATCCAATACGGGTTCGAACTTGCCGGAGGTGAAATCGGCGACCTCGCTGCTCGCGCCACGCAGGCGCAACATCGCTTTGGGGGTGAACACGATGAGTGGGCGCCGCGGTCGGGCGTAGGCCTGTCGGCGCAGCAGGTGGAAATAGGATGCGGGCGTCGACGGACGGGCCACGGTCATGTTGTTTTCGGCGCACAGCTGCAGGAAGCGCTCGATCCGGGCGGAGGAGTGGTCCGGACCCTGACCCTCGTACCCGTGTGGCAGCAGCAGGACCAGGCTTGAGCGCTGACCCCACTTCTGCTCCGCGGAGGAGACGAACTGATCGAGGATGATCTGGGCGCCGTTGGCGAAGTCGCCAAACTGCGCCTCCCAGAGCACGAGTGCGTCGGCGCGCTCGACCGAGTAGCCGTACTCGAAGCCCATCGCCGCATACTCGCTGAGCAGCGAGTCGTAGATCCAGAACCGCGCCTGCGCATCGCTCAGGTTGGCGAGCGGCAACCATTCCTGGCCGTTGAGCCGGTCGTGGAAGACCGCGTGGCGTTGCACGAACGTTCCGCGGCGGGTGTCCTGCCCGGCCATGCGGACCGGCGTTCCCTCGAGCAGCAGGGAACCGAGGGCGATCAGCTCGCCGAAGCCCCAGTCGATCTGACCGTTCCGGCTCATGTCGAGGCGCTTCTTGAGCAGGGCCTGCAGCTTCGGGTGGACCGTGAAGCCCGCGGGTGGGTTGTCGTGGGCGTCGCCGATCAGCTGGACAACAGACTCGGAGACCGCGGTTGTGGTCGGTTCACCGACCGCGTCATCCTGCTGGGAATCCGGGCGCTCAAGGTCGGAAACAGCTCCACCGTCGGTGGTGATGATGGGCATCGAGCCCGTCTGAGCCGCGTGGGTCTCGGCGAAGGCGCGCTCGAGGCTGTCCTGGAAGCTCTTGTGGGCCGCGTCGTACTCTTCCTCGGTGATGTCGCCGCGACCGACGAGGGCCTCGGTGTAGAGCGTGCGCACCGAGCGCTTGGCCTCGATCAGGTTGTACATGAGCGGCTGGGTCATCGACGGGTCGTCGCCCTCGTTGTGGCCGCGCCTGCGGTAGCAGACCAGGTCGATTACGACGTCGCGCTTGAACTCCTGGCGGTACTCGAAGGCGAGGTGGGCAACACGCATCACGGCCTCGGGGTCGTCCCCGTTGACGTGGAAGATCGGGCACTGGATGGTCTTCGCGACGTCCGTCGAGTACACCGACGTGCGGCCCTCGCCGGGAGGTGTCGTGAAGCCGACCTGGTTGTTGATGTTGAGGTGTACCGTGCCGCCGGTGCGGTAGGCGCGCAGCTGCGACATCTGTAGTACCTCGTCCACGATGCCCTGGCCCGCCATAGCGGCGTCGCCGTGCACCATGATCGGGAGCACCCGGAACGTGCCGATCGGGTGCCTGTCCTGCTTCGCGCGGACGACACCCTCCATGACGCCGTCGACGGCCTCGAGGTGTGACGGGTTGGCCGCGATGTAGACGGGAATCTGCTTCCCGTCCGCGCTCGTGAAGGTGCCCTCGGTGCCGAGGTGATACTTCACGTCGCCGGAGCCGTGCACGGTCTTCGGATCCTGAGTTCCCTCGAACTCGCGGAAGATCTGGCCGTAGGTCTTGCCCGCGATGTTCGTGAGAACGCTCAGGCGACCGCGGTGGGCCATGCCGATGACGACCTCTTCCAGATCGGCGTGCGCGGCATCCTGAATCACGGTATCGAGCAGGGAGATAGTCGACTCGCCACCCTCAAGGCTGAATCGCTTCTGGCCGACGTATTTTGTCTGCAGGAAGGTCTCGAAGGCCTCGGCTTCGTTCAGCTTGCCGAGGATGCGCATCTGCTCGTCGTGGCTCGGCTTGAGGTAGGGCTTCTCGACGTGGTCCTGGATCCACTTGCGCTGGGCCGGGTCCTGGATGTGCATGTACTCGATACCGATGGTGCGGCAGTAGGCGTCGCGCAGGGTGCCGAGGATCTCGCGAAGAAGTGAGACCTTTTTGGCTCCGAACCCGCCCGTGACAAATTCGCGGTCGAGGTCCCAGAAGGTCAGGCCGTGGCTGGAGATATCGAGGTCGGGATGCGAGCGCTGGCGATACTCGAGTGGGTCGACGTCAGCCATGAGGTGGCCGCGCACGCGGAACGAGTTGATGAGTTCCTGCACGCGCGCCGTCTTGCCGACCTGATCGGCCAGGTCGACGCTGATGTCTGAGGCCCAGTGGATCGGGTCGTAGGGGATGCGCAGGGCGGCGAAGATGTCCTCGTAGAAGTCGTGCTCCCCGATGAGACGTTCGTGCACCTTCTTCAGGAACTCGCCCGAACCCGCGCCCTGGATGACGCGATGGTCATACGTACTGGTCAGCGTGATCGTCTTGCCGATGCCGAGGTCGGCGAGCGTGCGCACGGATGCACCCTGGAACTCGGCGGGGTATTCGAGGGCGCCGGCGCCGATGATGCAGCCCGCCCCCTTCATGAGGCGGGGAACGGAATGCTCTGTGCCGATGCCGCCGGGATTGGTCAGCGAAATCGTGTTGCCCTGGTAGTCGGCCATCGTCAGCTTGTTGTCGCGGGCGCGCGAGACGACATCCTCATAGGCGACCAGGAACTCGGCGAAACCCATTGTGTCGGCGCGCTTGATCCCGGGCACGACGAGGCTTCGCGTCCCATCCGGCTTGGGCAGGTCGATCGCGATGCCGAGGTTAATGTGTGCGGGGGTGACGACCGACGGCTTGCCGTCGACCTCGTCGTAGTAGACGTTCTGGCTCGGGAACTCCTTGAGGGTCTCGACCATCGCCCACGCGATCAGGTGGGTGAAGGAGACCTTGCCGCCGCGCGCGCGCTTCAGGTGGTTGTTGATCACGATGCGGTTGTCGATCATGAGCTTGGCCGGGATGGTGCGGACGCTCGTCGCGGTCGGCACCGTGAGGCTGAGGTCCATGTTGGCGGCGATGCTCTTTGCGACGCCCTTGAGTACCGCGACGGTGTTCTCGGCCTCGGCGGCCGGCACGCCGTCCGCCGCTACGACGACAGGGGTGGTGGGCGGCGCCTCGGCCGGGATTGGTGCCGGCTTGGCCTGGATGGACGTCGTGCGCGCGATCGGGGTGGACCCGGTCGCTGGGGACGAGTTGGTCGGTGGTTCGTCGTCGACGAGTTCGGCGGCGGCGGCGTCGACGCTCGGCTTCGGAAGAGTAATGGCCGCTGTCGGTGTCGGGTCGGTGATGGCCTGCGGTTCCGCATCCTGCACGCCCGTCGGCCTGTAGCTCTCGAGGATCGGCCACCAGCTCTGCTCAACCGAGTTCTTATCGACGATGTACTTCTCGTACATTTCGTCTACGAGCCATTCATTGGCTCCGAATTCGCTCGAGGCACCATCCTCGACTCCGGTCACGTGGCTTGACACAGCCGACCGCCCACTCTCATCCGCTTATTGCACGCATGACAATCGCGTGCGCCTCTTGGAAGGTGCGGCATGCGCTTCGCACCGCCGTTAAGACTAACCGTTCATTAGGTGGCGTGCTGCCGCCAGTACGAGGGGCTAGCGTTAAAATCATGCAATTCTATGAGACGACTCCCGTGCACGACCTCACGTATTCGGACGTGTTCCTCGTGCCGAATCGATCGGCAGTGTCGAGCCGACTCGACGTCTCCCTGACCCCGCCAGACGGCACTGGCGCGACGATTCCGGTGGTCGCAGCCAACATGAACTCGGTGACCGGCCCACGCCTCGCCGCGACGCTTGCGCGGCGCGGGGGTCTGGGTGTTTTGCCGCAGGACATGCACCACGACGATCTGGTCGCTGCGATCCGCTGGGTCAAGGAACAGCCGGTCGCGTTCGACAGCCCGTTGATCGCTTCACCGGACGACAGCGTCGCGTCCGCGCTCCAACGGATCCCCGCGGTGGACGGCCACGGGATCGTGCTGCACGGAGACAACGGCGAATACCTCGGCACCATCCAGGCCGGCCGCCTGGCGACGGCGCTTCCGGATGCCCGGCTCGGGGACCTCCTACACGGCGCGCTCGCCTCGATCGAGGTCGATGACATCGACGGCCCGCGCGCCGCCTTCGACCTGATGGTTGCCGCGAACCTCGAGTTCGCCCCCATCCTCCAGGACGGCACGGTAGTGGGAACGCTGAGCCGTCGCAGTGCGTTGCGATCGACGCTCTATGAGCCAGCGCTCGATAAGTCCGGGCGACTCCGGGTCGCGGCGGCCATCGGTATCAACGCTGACGTCGCGGCAAAAGCGAAGGATCTGGTTGCCGCGGGGGTCGACGTCCTCGTGATCGACACCGCTCACGGACACCAGGAGGGGATGCTGCGCGCGATCAAGACCGTCGCAGCCCTGAAGCTCGGGGTCCCCATCGTTGCGGGCAACGTGGTCACGGCCGTCGCGGTGCGCGACCTCGTGGATGCCGGAGCCAACATCATCAAGGTGGGAGTCGGTCCCGGCGCGATGTGCACGACGCGCATGATGACCGCGGTCGGTCGTCCCCAGTTCTCCGCCGTCCTCGAGACCTCGGCGGCCGCGCGCGAGCGTGGTGCCGCGGTCTGGGCCGATGGTGGAGTGCGATACCCCCGCGACGTGGCGCTCGCGCTCGCCGCCGGTGCGGCATCCGTCATGGTCGGGTCCTGGTTTGCCGGAACGATCGAGGCACCGGGAAGCCTGAACATGGATGCCGACGGGCGCTTGTACAAGGAGAGCTGGGGAATGGCCTCGACCAAGGCGGTCAAGGAGCGGTTCGACAACCTGGACCCGTACGAGCTCGCCCGCAAGACCCTGTTTGCGGAGGGCATCTCCAGCTCGAAAATTTATCTCGACCCGCTGCGGCCATCGCTCGAGGACCTGCTCGACATGATCACCTCGGGCGTGCGGAGCTCATTCACCTACGCCGGTGCATCCACCGTCGACGAATTCCACGAGCGAGCGCTCGTCGGAATCCAGAGCGCCGCCGGGTACGAAGAGGGCAAGGCGCTGCCGGTCAGCTGGTAAGCCGGGCCTCGACAAGCTCGACCTTTGAATGCGAGGCTTCGCCTCGCAGGGGGAGCACGCCTTTATACTCGGGTAGATAATGGGCGACCCTCTCAGTTCGCAGTTCCATGCCTGAGTGGCTGCTGCTCGTCGTCGGTGTGTTGCTCACCATCGGCACGGGATTCTTCGTCGCATCCGAGTTTGCGCTGGTCAATCTCGACCGCTCCGACCTTGAGTTCCGGCAGAGCCGGGGCGAGCGCAACCTCGGCATGACGATTCGTGCTCTCAAGATCACGTCCACCCACCTCTCGAGCGCACAGCTCGGTATCACGATTACTACGCTGCTGACCGGCTACACACTCGAGCCCGCCTTCGTCGCTCTGGTGATCGGGCCGCTGGGCTCGCTCGGCTGGACGAGGGGTTGGGTCGTCGCCGTCTCCGCGATCGTCGCGGTGGCGATCGCCACCCTCATCTCGATGATCCTGGGCGAGCTTGTTCCGAAGAACATCGCGCTCGCACTCCCGCGCGAGACCGGGAAGGTCGTCATCCCGTTCCAGGTCGGCTTCACCACCGTCTTCAAGCCCATCGTCTGGCTGCTGAACGTGACCGCCAATGCTGTCCTTCGCATCGTCGGCATCGAGCCGAAGGAGGAGCTCAGCTTCGCGCGCACCGCGGAGGAGCTGACCTCGCTGGTTCGCCGGTCTGCTCGGGAGGGCAGCCTGGACAGCGACACCGCCACCCTGCTGGCCAGGACGCTCGCCTTCTCAGACCTCACCGCCCAGGACGTGATGACTCCGCGACCGCGGCTCGCCAGCGTCGAGCGTGTCGACACGGCGCAGGATGTCATCGATCTCGCGCGCAGGACCGGATTCTCACGCTTCCCCGTGATCGATGACGGAATCGACGACGTCATCGGCCTCGTGCACGTCAAACAGGCCGTCGCCGTCCCGAGGGAGAAGCGAGGGGACGTACCCGTGACGGCGCTGCAGAGCGAGGCGCTTCGCGTTCCGGAAACCATGAAGCTCGACCTGCTGCTCGGCGAGTTGCGGGGGCGCGGCTACCAGATGGCAGTGGTGGTTGACGAGTACGGCGGCACTGCGGGTGTGACGACGCTCGAGGACCTGGTCGAGGAGCTGGTCGGCGAGGTCTCGGACGAACACGACCGGAACCGACCGGACGTCGTCCGAAGTCGCGACTGGTTCACCTTTCCGGGCATCCTCCGCCCCGACGAACTGCTTGAGCGCACCGACGTCAACGTGCCAGAGGACGGACCATACGAAACGGTCGCCGGCTGGCTGATGAGCGAGCTTGGCAAGCTTCCGGCGGTCGGCGACACTGTCACGGTCAACGGCGGCGTCTTCCGGGTGGAGCGCATGGACGGGCGCAGAATCGATCGCGTTCGCTACACCCCGAGAATCGAGCCGACGGACGGTGAGCGCAATGAATGACTGGTGGGGAATCGGATGGCTGGTCATCCTGCTGTTCGTCAACGCCTTCTTTGTTGCGGCGGAATTCTCGATCATCTCCGCCCGGCGTTCACAGATCGAGCCCCGGGCCGATCGCGGCTCGAGAGCGGCCAAGACGGCGCTCTGGGCGATGGAACACGCGACCCTCATGCTCGCGACGACCCAGCTCGGAATCACGGTCTGCTCGCTGCTGATCCTCAACGTCTCCGAGCCGGCCCTGCACGACCTCGTCTCGAAGCCACTGGGCCTCCTGCACTGGGCGGTCGCCGCGGTCGAGACCGTCTCGTTCCTGATCTCGCTTCTGATCGTCTCGTTTCTCCACGTGATCTTCGGCGAGATGGTGCCCAAGAACCTGTCCTTCTCGGTGCCCGAGCGTGCCGTGCTGATCCTCGCTCCGCCGCTCGTGGCGTTTGCCACGATCTTCCGGCCGATCATCGTCGCGCTGAACGCGACATCGAACGGCATCGTCCGGCTTGTCGGAATCAAGCCGAAGAGCGAGGCCAACAGCACATACACGGTCGACGAGGTCGCGAACATCGTCGCCCAGTCCACGCGTGAGGGCCTGCTCACGGACACCACCGGAACGCTGAGTGCGGCTTTCGAATTCTCGACCAAACGGGTCGCTGATATTGCAGTCGGCCTGGCGAACCTGGTGACCCTGCCCGAGGATGCGGCTCCGGCGGACGTTGAACGTGCCGTCGCCCAGAGCGGTTTCTCGCGCTACGTCCTCGTCGATGACGACGGAGAGCCAACCGGATACCTTCACCTCAAGGACGTGCTCGATCTCGACGACGATGAGTACACCGAGCCGGTGCCGCCGCGCCGGATCCGCAAGCTGATCTCGATCGCCGGATCAACCGACATCGAGGACGCGCTCGCCACGATGCGCCGTACCGGACTCCACGTCGCTCGCGTCTTCGACGACACCGGGGCGACGCAGGGGGCGCTGTTCCTCGAGGACATCATCGAGGAACTCGTCGGCGAGGTCCAGGACGCGACCCGGCGACGGCCCTAGCGGTTCGAGTTACTGCCACTTGGCTCTGAGGTACTGTCCGGGCCAGTAGTCGAGCTCGACACCGAGCTCGTGTGCGGCGCGGAGCGGCCAGTGCGGGTCGCGGAGCAGCTCGCGCGCCAGCATGACGACATCCGCTTTGCCTGAGGCGAGGATCTCCTCGGCCTGGTGCGGATCGGTGATGAGCCCAACGGCGCTGGTCGGCACGTCTGCCCGCGACCGAACGTATTCCGCGAACGGCACCTGGTAGCCGGGCGCCAGGGGGACCGTCGCCGCGACGTTTCCACCCGACGAGATATCAAAGAAGTCGGCGCCCGCCGATTGCGCCCAGCCCGCAACCGTCGACGTCTGATCCTGATCCCAGCCGCCCTCCGTCCAGTCCGTTGCCGAGAAGCGAACGAGGAGCGGCACGTCGCCGCCGATGGCCGTCCGAATGGCACCCACCGTGCGCAGCAGGAGGCGTGCCCGGTTCTCGAGAGATCCGCCGTACTCGTCGTCTCGCTGGTTGCTGAGGGGTGAGAGGAACTGGTGCACGAGATACCCGTGCGCGGCGTGGATCTCCAGGAGGTCGAATCCGGCCGCAACGGCTCGAACCGCCCCTGCGACGAAGGCGTCGACGACGGCATCGATTCCCGCCGAGTCGAGGGCGACGGGATCGGCGTAGCCGGGGAACGCGACCGCGGACGGCGCCACGGCCGTCCAGCCTCCCTCGGACGCCGGCACGGTGCCACGATTCTCGGTGCCCCATGCCGGGTACGTGGATCCCTTGCGCCCGGCGTGGGCCAGCTGGATACCCGCTGCGGCACCCTGGGTGTGGATGAACTCCACCACGGGCTTCCACGCGTCCCGCTGCGCGTCATTCCAGATGCCGGTGTCGCGGGGGGAGATGCGCCCGTCGGCGGTGACCGCGGTCGCCTCGGTGATGACAAGCGCCGATCCGCCCGTGGCCAGCGCGCCGAGGTGAACGAGATGCCAGGGCGTCGGCACGCCGTCCTCGTCGAAGACCGAGTACTGGCACATCGGCGCGACCCAGATCCGGTTTCGAAGGGTGAGGTTGCGGACGGTCAGGGTTTCAAACAGGGAGGCCAAGACGGTCCAATCGAGTCAGAGGGGTGGTGGGTCAGGACACCAACGACCTCAGAAACTCCGCGAGGTCGTCGACGCCGACGAAGTGGTGAACGGTGATTCCGAGCGCCGCCGCGGCATCCGTGTTGGCGCTCTTATTGTCGATGAACACCATCTGCGCCGGACTAATTCCGAGTTCGCCCATGACGCGCAGGTAGATCTGGGCCTCCGGCTTCAACTCGTCGAGCTCCGCGCTGATGAAGACGCGTTCGAAGTAGCGCGCCATCGGCGAGAACCGAAACGGCCCGGCGAAGTCGAAGCCCGCGTTGGAGAGCAGCGCCACGCGAGTCCCGCCGGCGTGCAATTCGTCGAGAAGTTCGACCGTGCCGGGCTCCACGCTGATCCAGCTGCGGAAGTCCGCCGCCCAGAGGCTCTGGATGTCGGCGGCCCCCCAGCGGGCACCGAGATCGCTCGCGATCCGCTCCCAGTAGCCGATCACCGAGATCGTGCCGCGGTCGAGCTCGTCGCGGTACTGCCAGTACCGCTGCCAGAACTCGTCCGCCGGAACGGCGCCGGCGGCGGCGAGAATGGCGGCGCGATCCGCATCGGTCGGCGATCGGGAGATCACCTCGCCGTAGTCGAAGACAACAACTCGATCACGGATGCGAAGCGCCACGGTCTCCAAACTATCGTGGGAACTATGACGGCCGTTTACACGGAGTGGACCGCGCGCGATGCGGCGGGACTGATCGCCGTTCCTCGTGAGTGGGACGACAAGTATTCGCGCGGGGTGCTCGGCGTAATCACTGGCAGCACCAGGTATCCAGGAGCCGCGGTCCTCGGAGTGGAGGCCGCGCTCCGAACCGGGGTCGGCATGGTTCGCTATCTTGGCCCAGAACGACCCTCCACCCTGGTGCTCGAGCGCCGCCCGGAGGTGGTGACCGACGACGGGCGGGTGCAGGCCTGGCTCATCGGGTCGGGAATCGACACCGTCGACGGTAGTGAATCGTCGACATGGATGACCGCAGCCGTCGGCCAGGGCCTCCCCATCGTGCTCGACGGTGGGGCGCTCTCGCTGTGCGGCGGTGCCGCCGGACCGGTGGTGGTCACCCCGCATTTCCGGGAGCTGGCGCGGCTCGTCTCCCGAGACGCGGACGAGGTTGCCAAGGATCCAGGCGGGGCTGCCGCAGGCGCGGCCGAGCGCCTGGGCGTCACCGTACTGCTCAAGGGATACACAACCTACGTCGCCTCTCCCGACGGTCTGCTGCTCAGGTCGGCCACCGCGCCGACATGGCTCGCCACCGCGGGTGCCGGCGACGCGCTCGCAGGCATCCTTGGTGCCCTGGTTGCCACCCATTCCGACGACGTGATGACCGATCCCACGATGCTCGCGCGCCTTGCCGCCACGGCCGCCGTGATCCATGGGCTGGCCGCCAAGCGTGCGTCCGGCGGCGGCCCGCTCACCGTCCTGGATGTCGCGACCGCCCTGTCGGCGACGATCGGAGAGCTGCTGGGGCACTAGCTCGCGCGGGATACGCTTGAGCCCATGTCCGCCTCGTCGCCCGAATTGCGCGGATCAAGGGTCGTCTCGTTCCTCGTCCACAGTCCAACGGCCCTGTGGAGCGCGTTTGTGCTGACGCACCTGTGGCTCGGGTACCTCAACCTGAATGCCGCGGGCCAGCCGCTCGGCGACGTCGTGAACCAGTACCGCTACTGGACCGAGCAGGCAGACCTGGCCACCTACTACGTCGGCATCGACAAGGCCTGGGTCTATCCGATCGTCGCCCTCGTGCCGATGATCCTCGCGGGCATTTTCGGTTTCGACAACTACGCAGGCTCATGGCTTGCCCTCGTTTTCGTGCTCGACTGCGTTGCCTTTGCCGCGATCGTCGGATGGCGGCGGCCGAACCGTCCCGTCGCAATCGGATGGTGGTGGATTGCATTTCTCCTGCTACTCGGCCCGATAGCTCTGGGGCGAATCGACTCGATCTCGGTGCCGATCGCGATCGTCGCCGTTCTGCTCCTCTCCGCGCGCCCGCGACTCGCCGCATTCCTGCTCACGGTCGCCACCTGGATCAAGGTCTGGCCGGCGGCACTGATCGCCGCCGTGCTGATCGCGAGCCGGGCACGCCTTCGGGTCCTGCTGACGGTCGTCTTCACGAGCGCGGTCATCATCGCCACCGCGCTCGCGCTCGGCGCGGGCTCCAACGTGTTCAGCTTCATCACCCAGCAGACCTCCAGGTCGCTTCAGATCGAGTCCCCGGTGAGCACCATATGGATGTGGTTGTCGTACTTCCACGTCGGCGGTTCGTTCCCGTACTACAACCAGGAGATCAATACCTTCGAGGTCACGGGGCCGCAGACCGTCGCCGTCGCCGCGCTGCTCAACCCTCTCCTGGGCATGGTCGCGCTCGTGATCGCGGCACTCGGAGTGGTCGCCGTGCAGCGCGGCGCCGCAGTGACGGAACTGTTGGCACCGCTCGCGCTTGCTTTTGTCACCGCCTTTATCGTGTTCAACAAGGTCGGGTCGCCCCAGTACATGACCTGGCTCGCGGTTCCGGTAATTCTCGGGTTGGCGACACGTGCGATGGGGCACGGCAAGTCGTTTCGTTTTCCCGCCGTTCTCACCCTCGCCGCGGCGGCGCTCACACAGGTGTTCTATCCCTATTACTATGAGCAGCTTCTGTATCTCAACCTGCCCCTGCTGCTCGCCCTCACGTTGCGGAACATATTTACGCTGCTCCTGTTCGGTTGGGCGGTGAGCGTCGTGGTTGGACTGACCCGGCCATTTGCGCGGCACGAGGCGCTCGCCGACACCGACGAGTGGCTCCCCACCGCGTGGCCGTTCACCGACCGGTTCGAGCCGCGCAATTCACACGACGAAGACGACCCCACGACGAGGACAGCCCAAAAGAAATGACCACAGTTTCCGCATCTACCCCGGACCACGGTCTGAGCCGCGGTCGCGTGCGCCTCGCTCTCCTCGCCCTCGCCCTGGGCGGATTTGCGATCGGCTGCACGGAATTCGTCGCGATGGGCCTGTTGCCCAATATTGCCCGCGAACTCATTCCGACCGTCTACGCGGTGTCGCCAACGCAGGCGAATGGCCAGGCCGGGCTGCTCGTATCCGCGTACGCGGCAGGCGTCGTCGTCGGCGCGCCCACGATCGCTGCCCTCTCGGCGCGCTTCCCGCGGCGGACCCTGCTTCTCTGGTTGCTCGTCGCATTCACGGTGATGACGGTCGCCTCGGCTGTGCTACCGACCTTCGGACTCGTGCTCGCGGCGCGTTTCCTGGCCGGCCTCCCGCACGGCGCGTACTTCGGTGTTGCAGCGCTGGTCGCCGCATCGCTGATGGGCCCGGGAACCCGCGGCCGTGGCATTGCGTTCATCCTGGGCGGTCTCACAATTGCCAACGTGGTGGGAGTGCCGGCGATCACCTTCCTCGGACAGACAGCAGGTTGGCGAATCGCCTATCTCGCTGTGGCGGCGATCTTCGCGATCACCTTCATTGCCGTGTTCATCGTGGTGCCACGACAGCCGGGTGATCCCCAGGCGACGGTGCGACGCGAGCTCACGATCTTCGCGCGTCCGCAGGTCTGGTTCGCGCTGGCGATCGGCGCGATCGGCTTCGGAGGGTTCTTTGCGGTCTTCACCTACGTTGCACCAATCGTCACCAACGTCACCGGGCTCCCTGAGAGCTTCGTACCCATTGCGCTCGTCGTCGGCGGTGTCGGCATGACCGTCGGCAATTTCGTTGGGGGCCACATGGCCGACAAGAGCCTCATGCGTGGACTCTTTGCGTTCTTCGGTGCGCTGATCGTCGGCCTGGTGGGGCTCGCCCTTACCGCGCAGACCGTCGTCGGGGTGCTCGTCTTCATCTTTGTCATCGGTGCCGCGTCCGCGGCGGTGTCTCCGGCGATCCAGACGAGACTGATGAACGTCGCCGGTGAAAGCCAGACCCTTGCCGCCGCGATCAATCATGCGTCGCTCAACATCGGCAATAGCTTCGGCGCCGCCCTCGGTGGCGCCGCGATTGGCGCCGGCCTCGGCTATCTTTCGGTCACCTGGGTGGGCGTGGCCCTCTGTGCGCTCGGGGTAATCATCGCGGTGATTAGCTTTGGCGCAGAGCGCCGCTCACTACATCGGGCCGGGAGCCTCGGTCTGCAGAAGGATGCCGTCCTGGATGGCACGCTTCCGTAGCGCAACCTTGGTGCCCACGTCGATGCCGGCAACACGGTACTTCTCGCGGATTCGCTTGAGGTAGCTTTTCGCGGTCTCCTCGGAGATCCCGAGCTGGAACGCGACCGCCTTGACCGGCTCGCCACCGCCGTAGAGCGCCATGACGCGCCGCTCCTGGGCGCTGAGCTTGGGGGCGCCGCCGACCTCGCCCGAGTTGAGCGCAAGGTCGAGTTCGGCTGAAACGAACGATTCACCCTCGGCCGCCGCGCGAATGGCCTCGACGATCATCCCCGCATCCTCGCTCTTCACGAGATAGCCGAGCGCGCCCGCCGCGAGTGCCTCGCGTACAACGTTCGGCTCGGAGTAGGTGCTCATGAGG
Source organism: Actinomycetota bacterium (assembly GCA_030838475.1). Lineage (GTDB taxonomy): Bacteria > Actinomycetota > Actinomycetes > Actinomycetales > Microbacteriaceae > Galbitalea. Next base: position 2,799 of record JAUZFP010000107.1, on the reverse strand, counting down.
ACGGTGCGAACGCCCGTGGTCTTGAGCGTGGAGATCTTCAGTGAGACCGGGATGTTGTCCTTGAGGTCGAGATCGAGCAGCACCACGTCGACCGGGAATTCCGGATGCGTGAGCAACTCCGGCCAGGATGCGACGGCCGCGACCATGTCGATGTCGGGGGCCGCGTTGCGGATCCACTCGGTCAGGGCGCCGAGAAGCATTCGATGGTCATCCACGATTGCCAGTCGAATTCGATTTTCAGCCACGTTCGAACCTCTTTGTCTTTCCGATCATTGGTCAGCCGGGTTGTCGACGATGCACTCGATATCGACACGAAGACTGGAATTCTCGGTGGAGTCACTGTATCGCCCCACCCGTGAAATCGAGGCCCAGATCGCCGGGTCGACCCGATTTCGCTGGACATCCGTCGTTGTAATCACAATCGGAACGTTGATCTGGTTGTTCGCGAGTCGCTCCATCGTCGGGGCAACCGGCCCGAGCGTGAGCGCGAGAGTCCGCCCCGCCGTCTGCTTCCGGGTGTCACTCATGAGCAGCCACACGGCCGATAGCAGCCCGTCGCGCTGGCCGGAATCGAGGAGGCCCGCAAGACTTCCCTTATCGCTGAGGGTCACCGCCTTGCCGAGCATTTCGGACTCGGAGACGGCGTGATAGAGCCAGGTCTCGCGGCGACCCTCGATGAGATGAAGGCGCAGTTCGGTCGCGAGTGACGCGGCAACCGATGCGGTCTTTGGGTCGAGTTTGAGCTTGGTTCGTCCGGTCGCGACCGACTCGAGGAGGTCCTCTGCGGCGAGGTCGAGCCGAGCGAGCTCCTCCGACGCGAGCATGCCGACGGCGAAGCGCGGAGCGGAGACGGTGCTCTGGACCAGGACGCGATCGAGTTCCTGCTGCACCATCCGCCGGAAGCCGCGAACAACGAAGACCCCGATGACTGTGGGGAGCACCGCGATGGCCAGCGTGTTCAGCTGGTTGGGAAACGTGGCCGCGGTGAGGTGGGAGTCCATCACGATCGCGACAATGAACGCGATGCCGAGCACTCCCGCGGCGGCGAGCACCTCACGACCGCGGCGCAGGGTGACCACGATCATGAGCCCGAATCCGGCAGAGATCGACGCGGTCGCGAACGCTCCGATGTTGTGCAACGGCCAGATCGCGAGAAAGTCCAGACCGACGGCGCCCGCGAGGGCGACCAGATAAAACACGAATACCCAGACCGGGAGCCGGTCGCCGAGGACCGACATCGTCACCAGTGCGGTCACGAACGCCGCGACGTACAGAATCCACGCGAGCGCGGCCAGCCACGGGTTCGGATAGTCGGACCACTGCGACGCGAAGAGGCTGAGACCGTACAGTGCCTGGATGGCGCTCAGAACGCCGGCACCGACGCCGAGATATCCGGTGCCCAGCGTTGCCCCGCGGGCGCTGGCCTGGCGCAGGGCCTTGGCCACTCCGGGCGGACCGCCCTTGCCGCGGCGGCCAAAGATGACGCCGAGGGTGTTTTCATCCGGTCGCAGGAAGCTGGTCATCGGGGCACCTCGAGCACTACCGTCGTGCCGGAACCCGGGCTCGAGAAGAGTCTCGCGTTGCCCCCGACCTCCCGGAGTCGGCCGATGACCGACTCGCGGAATCCGAACTTGTCATCGTCGATCACATCGAGATCGAAGCCGACGCCCGCATCGGTCACCATGGCGCGGACGGTGGTCGCATCGTCCGTAATGGTCACGTGCGCCTGGGTGACTCCCGAGTGGCGCCGGACGTTTTCGAGGCACTCCGCAAGGGAGAGCAGGAACGCGTCGAGCACATCGCTCGGAAGCAGGACCTGGCCAGTGCCGTGCCAGCTGACCTCGAGGCCCATGCGCCCGAAGCGCTGCTTCACCGACTCGAGGGTTGTTCCGAGCGGAGTTTCCTCGACGGGCGTCAGATTGTAAGGCCCCGAGGACTCCGGGGTCGGAGTCGCACCGAGACGGAGCTGGCGGAGCAGCCGGGCATCCTCCGAGGCCTGCTGTCGTAGAGCCTCCGGCGCGACGCCAACTCCTGAGTGCGCCAGGAGGGTCAGCGTTGCCAGCACCGTGTCGTGGAGAAGTCGGGCGCCCTGACGCCGCTGGGCCTCAGTCTCGCTCGCCTGCCGCTCCGCGCGGTGGGCCTTGCCGATGCTGTAGATCCGCCGCGCGGCGCGCGGAACGCTCGCGCTCAACCAGTAGCCGAGAACCGCCGATAGGACCCAGCCGAGGATGATCGCCAGCGCCGTCGCGGAGAGCGGTCCGGACCGCACGGTCGACAACTGCACGAGCAGAGTCGTCGCGGCGGCAGCCACCACAACCAGTGCGATGCGCAGGGCGCTGGACAGCAGCACGATCGCGAAGCAGGCGATCCCGGCAGCGCCTAGCGGCGCAATCGCGGAACCGAGGCCGACCGAGGGAACACCCGAGTACGGGAGACGAACGAAGACGAGCGCGACAAGTCCTGAGGCAATGCCCAGGGTCGCCCACAGCATGGGCCGGTTGCGGGGGAGCATGAAGTGGCAGACGGCGAGAATGACCAGAAATGGCACAGTGCTCACGAAATTGGTAATGGGAACCACTCCGGGGAAGCTCAGGCTGATGAGCGTGAGAATCGTCCCGGAAAGGCCAAGGGTGCGCGCGGTGCGCTGCAGAAGGCGATCCCGCTCCTTCGCAATGAGTTCCATGTCGCTCACATGCTGGCAGATTGCCACCACAAATGGGGGTGCCACACCGGTCGAGGAGGGCACAAACTTCCGGATACGGTTGAAGAGCAATCAGAGGGGTGCGCCGCAGAATCTGC
>JAUZFP010000104.1 GCA_030838475.1 Actinomycetota bacterium | reverse complement strand
GCTCGCGCTCCTCGGCGGACTGGTCGTGTTCTTCCTTGTGCTCGCGAGGATGCTGTTCCCGGCCGACTCGCACAAGCAATAACAAACACGCACCGCCAACTAAGCGGTGGCTCGGATGCGCGAACATACGAGCCCCCAAAACCCAGAGATCTATCGACGAACCAGAGCTGCGCTAACAGTTATCAAGGCCCACCCCAACTGTACTGGCGCGCGCTTTTTCGTCCGGAGACTCCCCACGAAACAGGAGTTATCCCAATGGCACGTCCATCAGAATCGCTGGCAATCGAGGCCCGCGAACTCGTCAAGACCTACCCGGGCGGACGCGGCAAGCCGCGCATCCGGGCCCTCGACGGCGTGAGCTTCGGCGTCGAGACCGGCACCATCTTCGGACTGCTGGGGCCGAACGGCGCGGGCAAGTCCACCAGCGTCAGGATCCTCTCGACGCTCTCGCGTCCCGACTCGGGCGGCGCCAGCATCGCGGGCGTCGACCTCTTGACGCACCCCGACCGGGTGCGCAAGACCATCGGGTTCGTCGCCCAGAAGGCCGTCACCGACCCGATGGATACCGGCCGGGAGAACCTGATTCTCGCCGGGCAACTGCAGGGGATGCCGCGCCGGTCCGCCAGGGCACGCGCCGCGGAGTTGCTCGACCGGTTCTCGCTCACCGACTCCGGGGACCGACTGGTCAAGGCCTACTCGGGCGGCATGGCGCGAAAACTGGATGTGGCGATCGGTCTCATGCATCGCCCGCAGGTCCTCTTCCTCGACGAGCCCACCACCGGGCTCGACCCTGAGGCGCGCGCCGAGATGTGGGCGGAGCTCGAAAGCATGGCGACGGCAGAACAGATGACCGTGCTGCTGACCACGCACTACCTCGACGAGGCCGACCGACTCGCAAGCCAACTCGCGATCGTGGACCACGGTCGCGTCGTCGTCACTGGAAGCCCGGACGAACTCAAGAACGGGCTCCGCGGCGACGCCGTGTTTGTTGAACTCGCCCCGGAGACCGACCTGGACTCCGCGCTTCGCGCGATCTCGCGAGTGCGCGCCCTCGGCGACGTGATCGTCGATGGGCGAGTGCTCCGCGGCCGCGCCGCCGTCGGTGCGACCGCGCTCCCCCAGGTGCTCGGAGCTCTGGATGACGACCGCCTGCTGGTCGCATCCGCCACCGTCGCGAGGCCCAGCCTCGATGACGTGTACCTCAAATACACCGGGCACACGTTTGTCTCAAGCACGAGCGCAGCCACGAAGGAGAACGCAGCATGACCACCGCAATTGCCCAGACGGGCCTACTGACCGCACGCCAGCTCCGCGGGTTCATGCGGATGCCGGCCTACCTGGTCATGAACCTCATCCAGCCGATCATCTGGCTGCTCCTCTTCGGGGCGCTGTTCAAGTCGGTCGTCGACATCCCGGGCTTCGGCGGGGGCAGCAACTACCTGGAGTTCCTCACGCCCGGAATCGTCATGATGATGGCGCTGTTCGGCGCCGCCTGGGCTGGCACCTCGTACATCCAGGACATGGATCGCGGCGTGATGGATCGGTTCCTCACCTCGCCGACGTCCCGTGGCGGTCTGATTGTCGCGAACATGCTCTACCAGGCGGTGCTCACGGTCATCCAGACGCTCGTCGTACTAGGAGTTGCGTGGCTTGCGGGCGCACGGTTCGGTGGCGGTGTTGTCGGGATTCTCATCCTGCTGCTGTCTGCCGTGCTGATCACGTTCGTGTTCGCAGCGCTTTCCAACGCGATCGCGCTTCTCGCGCGGCAGCAGACCGCACTCATCGCAATTTCTCAAGTTCTCGCGTTCCCGTTGATGTTCCTGAGCTCGGCGATCATGGACACCACGCTTTCACCGACCTGGGTGCAGAACATCGCGAAGTTCAACCCGTTCGAGTGGTCGGTGATCGCGGGGCGCGATGCGTTGCAGAATTCACCGGACTGGCCAGCAATTTGGGCGAATCTCGGCCTGCTCGCCGCACTCGTGGTGGTGATGACCTGGCTCGCGACGAGGGCGTTCAGCGCCTATCAACGGTCGGTCTAGCGAACGCGTCTTCCTAGACCAACCACACCGCGTGATTCGGCTGCAGTCCGCCCGCGACCACCGCACCCGGCCCGCTCGAGAGAATCAACTCGAGCCCGTGGGGTAGCGGGAGCGGGCTGTGGCCGAAGTTCACCACGACGCGCACTCCCGAGTTCGAGAAGTGCAAAACGGTTGGCGTCGACACGTGCCAGGTCAGGTCGCCGGCACCGAGAGCTCTACCGCGTCGCAGCGCGAGCGCCGCGCGGTAGAGCTCGAGGGTCGATCCAGCGACGCCGTCCTGACGATCGACCGCGAGCTCGCCGAACTCGACGGGCTGGGGCAGCCAGGTCTTATCGGTCGGGCCGAAGCCAAATCCGGGTTCGCTTCCTGACCACGGCAGCGGGATGCGGCAGCCATCGCGCCCGACATCCCGGCCGCCACTTCTGAAGAAGCCCGGATCCATCCGATCTTCATCGCGGAGCGTCGTGTGGTCGGGCAGCCCGAGCTCTTCGCCTTCAAAGACGTACGCGGAGCCCGGAAGCGCAAGCACCAGTAGTGTCATTGCCCTCGCCCTGGCCAGCCCCAGTCGGTAGTCGGGCTGAGCGTCGCTCGCGCTGATCCCCTTCGGCCAGGACGTCGGATCCGGAAGCCCGAGTCGGGACACGTGTCGAACCACGTCATGGTTGGACATGACCCACGTGGTCGTGGCCCCGACCTCGCCCGTGATGGCTCGAGCAGCGTCGATCGAGCGTCGGAGTCCAGTTGCGTCCCACCCCACCGTCATGAACTCGAAGTTGAACGCCTGCTGCATCTCATCGGCACGCACGTAGCGGCTGAGGCGCTCCGGCGGCGAAACCCACGCCTCCGCGACCATGATCCGCTCGCCGCCGTACTCGGCGAGCACACCGTTCCAGCGTTGGTAGATGGCGTGAACGTCATCCTGGTCCCACATCGGGCCAAAGTTGCCTGTGCCTTCGAAGGGAGCATCGAAGTCGTGATCGGGCAGGTCATCGTGCTTGATGAGACCGTGGGCAACATCCACACGGAAACCGTCGACTCCTCGGTCCAGCCAGAACCGCAGAATGCTGTCGAACTCCTCGAGAACATCTGGATGCCGCCAGTTCAGATCGGGCTGGCTCGAGTCGAACAGGTGGAGGTACCACTCACCGTCGGCTGCCCTGGTCCACGCCGGACCGCCGAAGAGCGACTGCCAGTTGTTCGGAGGATTCTCGCCCGACTCCCCGGCGCCATCGCGAAAGATGTACCGCGCCCGCGCGGGGCTTCCCGCTCCGGCCGCGAGGGCCGCAGCAAACCAGTCATGTGCAGTCGACGTGTGATTCGGTACGACGTCGACAATCACTCGCAGGTCCCTCGCGTGCGCAGCAGCGAGCATCACGTCGAAGTCCTCGAGCGTGCCAAAGAGCGGGTCGACCTGTCGATAATCCGCAACGTCATAGCCCGCGTCGGCCTGCGGCGAGACGTAGAACGGCGACAACCAGATGGCGTCGATGCTGAGTCCCGCGAGGTAGTCGAGGTGTACGGTGATACCGGCGAGATCGCCGATTCCATCGCCGTTCGAGTCCGCGAACGACCTCGGATAGATCTGGTAAATGACGGCGTCTTTCCACCACTGGCGGGGGGATCGTATGCTCTCGAGCCTCGGAGTGGCTGAGGAGAGCGCTGCGGATTGCGAATTCATTGTGAAATGTATATCGCAATGTAAGCGATTTCGTAAAACGCAGATATTACGGAATGTAAGCGTTTACGTAAAGCGCTTGCATAACTGGGGCAGGGACGGTAACTTCGGCTGAACACAGCGCCGAGCACGCACCCCCGCCCTCGGCGGCATGTGTCAACTCAAAGAGGAGTTCGAAGTTGACAGCACAACGAGTGTTTTCTCCCTCCGCCCGCCGCCGCACTCTCGCGGCACTCGCGGTAACCGCAGTCGGAACCATCGCGCTTGCGGGTTGCACCACAGCAAATCCTGGAAGCAGTAGTGGCACGGGAACGACCGGTCAGCAGACCGTGACGATCTACGGTCCGGACACCGGCACGGAGGCAACCGAGCTCAACGCCTCGTGGGCGGCCTGGGGCAAGGCGAACAACATCACCATCAAGTACACGGGTGATGGAAACTTCACCTCGAACATCGCCACCAAGATCCAGGGGTCAGACCTGCCGAACATCGGCATGTTCCCTCAGCCCGGCCTGCTGTCCGCAGCGATCTCGACCGGAAAAGTAACCACGGTCAGCGCCGCGACCGAAGCGAGCGTCAAGAAGAACTTCTCGACCGACTGGCAGGGTTACGTCACCAGCGGCGGCAAGATGTACGGCACGCCGCTCGACGCGAACGTCAAGGGCTACATCTGGTACACACCGGCCGACTTCAAGAAGTGGGGCGTCGACGTACCAAAGACGTATGCCGACCTCGTCTCCGACCTCGGCAAGATTCAGTCCACGACGGGCGCCGCTCCGTTCTGCGCCGGCTTCAACTCCGGTACGGCCTCCGGATGGCCGGGCGCCGACTTCCTCGCGGAAGTTGTGCTCAGCTCCGCCGGCCCAAGCACCTACGACTCGTGGGTCAAGGGCAAGACGAAGTTCACGGATGCCTCGATCGACAAGGCGTTCACCCTTCTCGGCCAGATCCTGCAGAACCCGAAGTACGTGAACGCCGGGTTCGGCAACGTCGCTTCGATTAACTCGACGGCATTCGCAGACGTAGCAGCGAAGGTTGCGGATGGTTCGTGCGCGATGACCAACCAGGCCACCTTCCTCGAGGCGAACTTCTCGACCACGAAGACCAAGGGTGGGGCAATCCCGAAGGTCGGTCCGACCGGTGACGTCTGGGCATTCGCCCTGCCGTCCGTCAAGGCCGGTTCCAACGCCGTGGTCGGTGGTGGCGACTTCGCCGCCGCATTCGACTCGAAGGCCGCGACCCAGAAGGTCATGACCTACCTGTCGAGCGCAGCCTGGGCGAACAGCCTGATCACCGTCCAGAACGGTTCGTTCATTAGCGCCAACAAGGGCGTGGATGCGTCGAACGAGAAGGACCCGCTGCTCCAGAGCGCGATCAAGACGCTTCAGGACCCGAACACCACGTTCCGGTTCGGTGCGGATGACGCGATGCCGACCGTCGTGGAGAACGCCTTCTGGAAGGGCATCGTTGACTGGACGAACGGTATGCCTCAGGCTCAGGCCGAAGCAGAAATCCAGGCTGCGTGGGCTAACGCCAGCTAGCTAGTGACACCAGCGTCGCCCGGGCCCTTAGCTGGACCCGGGCGACGCTCACCCCTGAGTCCATCGTCGTACTCGAAAGGTTTCCCATGACCGCGTTCTTCCAATGGCTGGCGACACTGCCCCCGCTGGCCCAGATCCCCATCATCCTCGCCGCCTTCGGCGTAGTGGTGGCTCTCATCCTGTTCTTCATCGAGCTGGCACCTCGGGCCGGGCGCGGCTACTCGATCATGCGACTCGTCGTCGCGGTCGGGGTGCCTGCCATCATCGTCCTGGTGCTCGGCGTCTACAACGACGCGGTGTGGCTGGTTCCGCTCGCGGCCGTCCTTGGTGGCGGCCTCTTCCTGCTCGATCGGCGGGCGCGCGGCGGTCGAGGTTCGCTGTTACAGCTCGTCGGGTTTATGGCGCCGGCGCTGCTGCTTCTCGCGGTTGGCCTGCTGTACCCGACGATCCAGACGATCATTTCGGCGTTCCTGTCCAACAATGGACAGCAGTTCGTCGGCCTGTCGAACTTCGCCTACGTGTTTGCGGGCGGTAGCCAGGGCCTCGTCGCCCTCATCAACCAGATCGTTTGGGTGATCATCGCCCCCATCGTCGCGACCGCGATCGGCCTGGCCTACGCGGTCTTCATCGACAAGTCCCGGGGTGAGAAATACCTGAAGGTCTTCGTCTTCATGCCGGTCGCGATCTCGTTCGTCGGCGCATCCATCATCTTCAAGTTCTTCTACGACTACCAGCAGGGAGCCCAGATCGGGCTGCTCAACCAGATCGTGGTCTGGTTCGGCGGCACGCCGGTCAACTGGTTGCAGACCTCGCCACTGAACGACGCACTGCTCATCGTGGTCCTGATCTGGAGCCAGACCGGATTCGCCATGGTGCTGCTTTCCGCGGCCATCAAGGGAATCCCCGAGGAACAGAACGAGGCCGCCGAGCTCGATGGTGCCAACGCGTTGGAGCGGTTCCGCAATGTGACCGTCCCCGGCATCCGGCCGACGATCATCGTCACCTGGATCACGATCGCCATCGCAAGCCTGAAGGTCTACGACATCATTGCCGCGACCACACAGGGCCAGAACAACACCAGCACGCTCAGCTACCAGATGGTGCGACTGTTCCAGAACCTTCCACCCCAGACCGGAACCTCGTCGGCCGAGGCCGTGCTGCTGTTCATCCTGATCCTGCCGTTCCTCATCTATAACGCTAACAACATCCGGAAGCAGAGGTTGGGACTGTGATCGCCACCGACATTGACCCCCGCTCCGCGCGCCGGGTAGAGAGGGCAACGCGTCGCGCCGAAAGCGCCGCGTTCAACGACTCGAAGAAGAGGCTGTCAAGCAAGGGCGCCACGATCGCGGCGATCGTGATCGCCGTATTCTGGACCATCCCGACCTTTGGGTTGCTCGTCACGTCGTTCCGGCAGCCGGCCGACATCAACACCTCGGGTTGGTGGACCTTCTTCGCGCATCCCGATCTGACGATCCAGAACTACACGAACACCCTGAACTTCACCGACACGATCACGGTCGGCCAGTCGTTCGTGAACTCGCTGGTGATTGTGATTCCGGCGACGCTCATCCCGATCGCGGTCGCTCTGCTCGCAGCCTACGCGTTTGCCTGGGTCGACTTCCGGGGCAAGAACCTCCTCTTCATCGCGGTGTTCTCGCTCCAGGTCGTGCCGCTCCAGGTCGCGCTCGTGCCGCTGCTCAGCCTGTTCTCGAACGGCATCACGATCGGCGGATGGGCGGTCTTCCCCGGCCTCAACCTCAACGGCCTTGACGGCAGTTTTGGACGAATCTGGCTCGCCCACACGATGTTTGCGCTGCCGCTCGCCATCTTCCTGCTGCACAACTTCATCTCGGCGCTCCCCGTCGACATCATGGAGGCGGCGCGGATCGATGGGGCCAGCCACGGGCAGATCTTCTTCCGTATCGTGCTGCCGCTGGCGCGTCCGGCGATTGCGTCATTCGCGATCCTCCAGTTCCTCTGGGTCTGGAACGACCTGCTTGTGGCGACGATCTTCACATCGGGCGGAAACTTCCCGATCACGAAGCTGCTCACCGACCTCTCCGGAACGTACGGGACGACGTGGTACCTGCTGTCGGCCGGAACTTTCCTGGCCATCATCGCGCCGCTCATCGTCTTCTTCTCACTCCAGAGATTCTTTGTGCGAGGACTTCTCGCCGGAGCCACGAAGGGATAGCAACGGTGTGACGAATGCCTATGGCAGAGTTGACTCGCTCGACACCACCTAGAGCGCAAATCTCACACTCGATGGGGTGATGCACGCCGTGACCAGCATTGATGACGTCGCGCGTGCCTCTGGGGTATCGATCGCCACGGTGTCGAGGGCACTCCGCGGGCTCCCGAACGTCTCCGAGCCGACTCGTGCGCGCATTAAGGGAATCGCCGATGAGCTCGGGTATGTGGCGTCGTCGAGCGCGTCCGGTCTGGCATCCGGTCGCACCCTGACGATGGGGCTCGTCGCGCCGTCCGTGAGCCGTTGGTTCTACACGACGGTTATCGAGGGTGTCGACGCCGCCCTGCGCGAAGCCAACTACGACATGATCCTGTACAACCTGGCGAGCCGCGGTGGCGATCGTGAGCGCGTCTTCCACCGCTCCATCCTGCGCAAGAGAACGGATGCGCTCATCGCCGTCGGCATGGACTTCTCCGCCGGCGAGCGCGAGCAGTTGCTGACGGTCGGGCACCCCCTCATGATGATCGGCGGACCGGTCCGCGGCATCCGCCACATCGGCATCGACGAACGAGGCGTCGCACGCACCGCGACACAGCACCTCATCGACCTCGGTCACCGCGATATCGCTCACCTGGGCGGCGACGACGACGAGGGACTCAACCGCCGGGTGCCCGAGGACCGCAGGAGCGGGTTTCTGGACACGATGCGCACCGCGGGGATCGCGGTGCCCGCGGATCGACTGCTGTCCGGCCACTTCTCACTCCCCGCCAGCCGCGACGTCATGAACGAGGTATTCGCGCGTCCGGGGCCGCGACCCACCGCCGTCTTCGCGAGCTCGGACGAGATGGCCATCGGCACGATCCTCGCGGCCGGCGATTCCGGGATACGCGTGCCCCAGGATCTCTCGGTGATCGGAATCGACAACCACGATCTCGCCGCGTCGTTCGGGCTGACCACCATGGCTCAGGACCCCTACGAGCACGGCGAACGCGGAGCGCGCATCCTGCTCAGCGAACTCGCGGGCGGAGCGCATCCGTCGAAGACGTCGCTGCGAGCGAAGGCCGAACTCCTCGTGCGCAACAGCACGGCCCGCCTCAGCTGACGGCCGAATTCACGCGGCGTATCGGCGTCGTTCATGTTCGAGTCACGCGCGGCTGCGAGCGTGGGTGGACAGCATTTCTCCTCCCACCTGGATTGAGGCTCCCGTGGAACAGGACGCGCGGCGAGCAATCGCCTGGGTCGAATCTCCGTTGCAGCTCATCGCCGCCGCGGAGTGGGCAGCCCTTCAGGACGAGCCCATCGTGGTCGCGCTGCGGCTCGGTAGTGCCCAGATGGCGGCTACAGCCGAGGAGTTGCTCGATCGGGGCGCCCGGTTCGCCGAGTGTGTGCCTTACTACGGCATCCCGTGGGAGTTGCTCTCCCGGCACAGGACGTGGGCGATCGGGGATGGATTCTCGGGCCAGTTCCGCCTCGCCGCATCGGTACTTCGCCCCCGCCGGATCACGCTGCTCGACGACGGAGCTCACACAGTCGCTTTGGTGGACGCGTTGCTCGAGCGCACCGGTTTCACCCGGCCCGATCAGCACGAGTCGGCGCTCTCCACTCTGCTCGGTGGCAACGCACGCAACCGGATGCTGCACCTGGCTCGCCGCGAGCGCCTCGAGATTTCGACGGCGTTCAGCCTCGGTGACGATCGGATGACCGCCCTTGCCGATCGCGGAATCCGGGTCAGACCGCACCGGTTGGACTGGGTGCGTCGCACCGCCCGGCCGATCGCGGTTCCGGGCAATCGAGTGCTCCTGGGCAGCGCGCGTGCCGTGGATGGACTCATCCAGATGCACAACTACCTGGCTTGGGTGGCCGCCGAGGCCGCCGGTGGTGATCTCGCGTACCTGCCACACCGCCGCGAGACCGACGAGATGCTGTCCGCCGTCGCGAAGTTCCCGGGCGTGACGGTGTTCGACACGGGATTGCCGATCGAGTTGGTGCTCGCCGGAGCCCGGGAGCCGCTCGAAGTGCTCACGCTCCCCACCAGCGCGACCACCACTCTCTCGCACGTGCTGGAGGGCACCAGGAGCAGCATCCGCCGACGGTCCGCCGGAAGCCCCATTGTCGATCCCACGCGCCAGCCCTAGACCGGTCCGGTGATAACCCCTACTTTGGGGGATAGAACGAACCGGCAATTCACATCTGGGAGCGAACATGGCCGACGCAACGACAGACATCGCGCTGAACGACTGGGAACTGGCCGAAATCGATCGGGCCAACGCGAGCGGCCTCGAGCCGGTGATCTTTGTTCACGGACTGTGGTTGCTCTCCAGCAGCTGGCAGCCCTGGCGCGACCTCTTCGAAGCCAACGGATACACCACTCTCGCACCCGGTTGGCCGGATGACCCGGCCTCCGTTTCAGAAGCAAAGGAACACCCGGAGGCGTTCGCGAACAAGATGGTGCAGCAGGTCACCAACCACTACGTCACTGCTATCGCCAAGTTGTCGAAGAAACCGGTCGTCATTGGTCACTCGTTCGGTGGGCTGATCGCCCAGAAGATCGCGGGCGAGGGTGTGGTCGCCGCTACCGTCTCGATCGACAATGCGCCGTTCAAGGGCGTGCTGCCGTTACCGCTGTCCGCCTTGAAATCCGCTGCGCCGGTGCTCACGCACCCGGGCAACATTCGTAAGGGGGTCTCACTTACCCTCGATCAGTTCACCTTCGGCTGGGCGAACAACCTGAGCGCGGAGGAGGCGAAGCACCTCTACGAAACCTTCCACGTGCCCGCCGCCGGCGCACCCTTGTTTGAGGCCGCGACTGCGAACTTCAACCCCTTCAGCGGCGAGACCGCCGTCGACTCGAAGAACCCCGATCGTGGCCCGCTCCTGATCATCGCCGGCACGCTCGACAATACGGTGCCGCTTGCTATTACCCACGCGTCATACAAGATCCAGGCCAAGAATCCCGGAGTGACAGAGATCATTGAGATTCCGGGACGGGGTCACTCGCTCGTCATCGATAGCGGCTGGAAGGACGTCGCCCAGACGGCTCTCGACTTCGTCAAGCGTTTCGCGTGACTCGTCGATCCCGCGGCTGCCAATCGGACGCCGATACAATGGGCAGGCCCGCGGGAGTGGTGAAATTGGTATACACGCAGGATTTAGGTTCCTGTGCTTTCGGGCGTGAGGGTTCAAGTCCCTTCTCCCGCACTCGGCATGTGACGACCGCGGAGTGACCACCAGATCAGCCCAACCACGGCGCCGATCACTAGCCCAACTAACAAACCGACACCGATGAGAAAGAGCGCGCTTAGCCCCTGTGCGGAGCCGGGAACGAATGGGCCGTTCAGACCCGCTAGTGAATCTGGTACCTGCGAGAGGATGCCCGCAGCGCCGTAGCCGAGGGCGAGCCCCAGGCCCGCCACAGCGGCCAACCCGAGGATCCTGTAAATCGCGGCGGAACGCGGCGCTCGCTCGATTTGTCGCGCCAGGCCAACGAAAACCAATACGGTCCCGCAAATCGACACCAGAACAGGGACAAACAGGAGCCAGCCGAGCGCCACCAGCGGATCGGTCGAAGGGAAGATCGTGCCGATTGCGATAACAACCAATCCTCCGATGAGCATGATCAAACCAATGACTAACTGACGACGGCGGCCCACAGCGGGACCCTACTTTCGTTGACAGAAATCTTTGTGACATTCACGAAACCAAGAATGACTTCACAACGCGGCGCGTGCGTCCGCCCATAGGTTGACATCCAGTGGAAGCGAGTCCGCTGTTCCTGCGTCGCATGCCCGACTGCCTCAGCAACGCCTGCGCACTAGTGCCACTCAACCCGCAATTGGCCGCGCCGAATCTGCTGTGAGCAGAATCGTAGTGACGTCACCGTGGCCGCGCTGGTTGACTGGCTCCATGAGCGAGACGCCGGACCCCAGACCTTCGAAGAAGCAACTCACGATGGATGAACTGTGGCGACGGGCGCTCGGGCGGCAGCTGCGCGAACTACGGCTGGCACGGGGCGAACGCCTCGACGACACGGCGGCCCGCGCCGGAATCTCGCCGCAGTACCTGTCCGAGATCGAGCGTGGTCGCAAGGAACCCTCCAGCGAAATGATCGCCGCGGTGATCGGGGCGCTCGAGTCCACTCTGGCCGACGTTCTGGTCCGTGTCGCCGACGGGCTGCAGGCGGCGAGCGGCGAGGTCATCGACATCCGTTCGTCGATCGGGCTCCCGCGGCCCGCAACGACATACGGACCCGGACTGCGCGACCCCTTCGAGGCAACCCTGTCGCTCGCGGCCTGAGGGCGCTACGCCGCGATCGCTCTCTCCCGCGAGCCGAGGATGTCGTCGATCAGCCCGTAGTCCCTGGCCGCGGTTGCGGTGAAGACGCGGTCGCGATCGGTGTCGCGGCGAAGGCTCTCGATGCTCTGACCGGTGTGCTGGCTCAGCACCTCCTCAAGCTCCGAGCGCACGCGCACGAGCTCATCCGCGCGAAGGATCAGGTCGGGGATTGTGCCCCGGCCCTGGTCGGCGGGTTGGTGAAGAACCACGCGGGCGTGCCTGAGCGCCGCGCGGCGTCCGGGCTCACCGGCCGCCAGCAGGGCGGCTCCCGGACCGATTGCCTCGCCGACGCACGTCGTCGCGATGGGCGAGCGCACGAACTGCATGGTGTCGTAGATCGCCAGGGTCGCCGAGAGATCGCCGCCCTCGCAGTTGATGTACATGTTGATCTCGCCGCCCGGCTCCCGGGCCTCGAGGTGGAGCAGTTGGGCGATGAGGGCGTTCGCTACGCCCGCGTCGATCGCCGAGCCGAGATAGACGATGCGCTCCGTGAGCAGGTGCGAGAAGACATCCATGATCCGGTCGCCGCGCGGACTCTCGCTGATGACACTCGGAATCGTGTAGCTGCTCATCGCGCCGCTCCAATCCCGGCGGCGCGACGGCGTGCCGGACGCACCTGGTCGAAGGAGTCCACAATGCCATCGATGAACCCGTAGTCGAGCGCCTCCGTAGCCGAGTACCAGCGATCGTGCAGGGAGTCCTCGAAGATCCGCTCGATGGGCTGCCCGGTGTCCTCCGCGATCAGGCCCAGCGTCACATCCCGGGTGTAGCGCAGGTCGTTGGCCTGCAGCTCGACCTCCACCGCCGACCCACCGATGCCGGCCGAGCCCTGGTGCATCAGGATGCGGGCGTGCGGAAGCGCGAACCGCTTGCCCCTGGTTCCCGAGGTCAGGAGGAACTGCCCGGCCGAACAGGCCAAACCGACGGCGAGCGTGGCAACATCGCACGGAATGACGCACATGATGTCGCGGATCGCGAGCATCGAGGAGACGGATCCGCCCGGCGAATGGATCCAGAACGCGATGTCCTCGCCAGGCTCCTCCGCGGCCAGGGTCATCAGCTGGCTCGCGATGAGCATGCCGTTGTCATCGTCAAGCACGCCGTCGAGAACCACCACCCGATTGAAGAGGAGCTGCGCCCGAGCCTGGTCGGTGAAGAAGAACCGTGTGTTGTCGTCTGCCATGACTCGAGCATCGCTCCGTCGATGCCGTGGCCACCAGCAACCCTGCCGTCGGCAGAACTGCCCAGCGCAGAACTTCTCGGAGTTGCACAGAGTCTCAGAATCCTTTGCCGAGCCAAAGGTTTCTGACTGACGTTACCTAGTACCCTGTCAGGGACGTACCCCCTGACTTTCCGGTAGCGACTGCTGCCGATACGGAGATTAATACCTTGTTCACCGCACTCATCCCGTGGCTCAGCCCGCACACCCTCATCGAGGGCGCCGGACCGTGGGCTCTGCTCGTAGTGTGCGCGATCATCTTCGCCGAGACGGGACTGCTGGTCGGCTTCATCTTTCCCGGCGACACACTCCTTCTGATCACGGGTCTGCTGAGCTTTGGTCCGCACCGTCTCATCCACATCGACATCTGGTGGGTCGCCCTGCTCATCGGTGTCGCGGCGTTCCTGGGTGGCGAGTCCGGATACTTCATCGGCCGCAAGGCGGGTCCGCGGATCTTCGAACGCAAGGAGACCGGACTCTTCAGCGTGAAAAACGTCAAGCGCACGAACGAGTTCTTCGACCGCTTCGGCGCGCTCGCCGTCATCGTCGCGCGCTTCGTGCCGGTTGTGCGAACGTTCGCGCCGGTCGCAGCTGGTGTTGGGCACATGGGGCGACGACGCTACAGCGTCTACAACCTGATCGGCGCGCTGCTGTGGGGCGGAGGCCTCACGACCGTCGGGTACCTGTTGGGCAACATCCCGCCCGTTGCAAACTTCGTCACCAAGTACATCGACCTGGTGCTGTTCGCCGTGGTCGCGCTCACGCTACTGGCCGCGATCATTCACTACCTGCAGGGCGTCATCCACGCACGGCGAAACCCGTCACCAACGCCGACCGACGCCGACGTGACCCTGCGCCCCGACGAGCTGAAGTAGCGCTCAGTCGATCGTTCGACCGAGACGCTCGGTGAGCACCTTGAGCGCCGCGCCGGTCTGCTTGCGCACGTCCAGCTCCGGGTCCTTCAGCAGTTTCTTGACCTCGACCGCCTGGTCGTAGTCGCCGACGACGCCGAGCGCTCGCGCGGCATTGGCCCGCACACGAGCCACCTCGTCGGTCAGTAGTGGCAGCAGGTCCGCACCGAAGGGGAGGTCGCGTGACGCCACAACCCGGCAGCACATCTCCCGAACGCGCCAGGCCTGGTTCGCGAGCGCCGAACGGATGACCGTTCCGGCCGGCTCATCCCAGGCGTAGAGCAGGGTTCGCGCGCCCCACACCTCGGGCCAGTAGAGCGCGGGGGCGCCGTCGAGGATGCCCTGCGCGTGCCGACCACCGACCCACAAGAGAAATTCTTCGCCCTCATTGGTGCCACGCAGCAGGGCCGCTGCGCGATCGGCAACATCACGTTCACCGAATTTCTGGATGGCCAGCGCGATGCGGTCGCCCGGCGAGGCGTCGAGGGGAACGATCTCTGCGTCAGGCACTCCCCCACCCTATGCTGCTGCCTTGGGGCGGATAGTACGCTTCGCGACGAATCTAACAAGTCGCACTAAGTGCGGACAGACAGGTCTGCTGCAAGTCGGTAACCTCGCTGCATGTCATCAATTTCTCGGAAAGCGCTTGGGCTATCCGCAGTCGCGCTCCTGACGGCGGGACTGATCGCGGGAACCGCGGAGTCGGCCTCGGCGGCCACGGTCACGCGCGCCTATCCCTCGCAGTCATCATGCCAAGCCGCCGAGGCGGACTACGTCGCACTGCACTGGAGAATCACGAGCGGTTGCACGTGGTATTTCGTCGAGCGGACCGACCACGACCCCTGGATGTTCACCGCGACCAAGTAGACGATCGGTCTGTTCGCTCGTCCTAGTTGCCCAGAAGGGCGAGTACAAGCAGTGTCGCATTGAGGCCGATCACCAGGACGACGGCGACGAACAGCAGCACCTTGACCGCGATCCCGTTCGCAAAATCGCCCATCACCCGAACGTCGTTGGTGAGGCGGAGCAGCGGGATGAGGGCGAACGGAATTCCGAAGCTCAGCGCCACCTGGCTCACGATCAGCACGGCGGTCGGGTCGGCACCAACCCACAACAAGATGAGTGCGGGAATGAGCGTGATTGATCGTCGGAGGACGATCGGGATCCGGCGTCGCAGGAGCCCCGCCATGATGGTGGCACCCGCGTAGCTGCCGACCGAGGTCGAAGCGAGTCCGGATGCGAGCAGTCCGATCGAGAAGATGACGGCGATCGCGGGACCCAGCGCGGCGCCGATCGCATCGTGCGCCCCCTCGATGGTGTCCACGCCCGAGACCGAGCGCAGGTTGGTGGCCGCGAGTAGCAGCATCCCGATGTTGACAATGCCGGCGAGCGTCAGCGCGATCGAGACATCCCATTTGGTGATGCGAAGCAGTCGACCCGTTTGAACGGGACCTTCGGCTCGGCCGTGTCGGTCGCGGGCGAGCGCGGAGTGCACGTAGATGGCGTGTGGCATGACCGTGGCGCCGAGAACGCTTGCCGCCAGCAGCACCGATCCGGTACCGGCGAAGCGCGGAACCAGACCGCCGAGCACCGCAGCACCGTCCGGCGGTCGTGCGACGAGTCCCGCCAGAAACCCGATGGCAATGATCGCGAGCAGTCCGATGATCGCAAACTCGAAGGGGCGCTGGCCGAATCGCGACTGCACTCCCAACAGGATCATCGAGACAACTCCGACGATCAGTCCTCCGAGGACCAGGGGAAGGTCGAACAGAAGGTGAAGCGCGATCGCACCGCCGATAACCTCGGCAAGGTCCGTGGCCCCCGCGATGAGTTCGGCCTGCACCCAGAATGCGAGGCGAGAGCCCGTGCGAAGCCGCTGTCCGAGCAGCTCGGGCAGGCTCTGGCCGGTGACGAGCCCGAGCTTCGCCGACTCGTACTGGATCAGCCCCGCCATCAGGTTTGCGGCCACGAGTACCCAAACAAGCAGGTAGCCGTACTTCGCGCCCGCACTCAGATTGGCGGCGACGTTGCCGGGATCGACGTAGGCGATTGCCGCGACGAACGCCGGACCGAGCAGCAATACTCCACGAAGGCCGGTCCGCTGGGCCGTCGAGCGCCGTGTCGTCACCCCACCATCCTGCCGTGGAGCCACGGTCAGAGCGTGTGGATGTAGGCGAAGAGTTTGCCGAAAGCCATTGCTCGGTGACTTATGGCGTTTTTTTCGTCCGGGCTCAGCTCCGCGGAACTGACCGTCAGGCCATCAGGCTTGAACACCGGGTCGTACCCGAATCCCCCGGCGCCGGCTCGCTCCAGCAGCACCGTGCCAGGCCACACCCCGACCTCGACGTGTTCGATGCCATCGGCGACGAATGCTGCCGCGCAGGTGAAGTCTGCGGCGCGATCGTCGATCCCGGTCATCCGTTCGAGGAGAAGCCGCACGTTGTCACCGTCGTCGCGGGTCCCGGCGTAGCGCGCCGAATGGATGCCCGGTGCCCCACCGAGCGCCCGAACCGAGATTCCGGAGTCGTCAGCGAGCGCCGCAAGCCCCGTGTGCTCGTACGCGGCGCGCGCCTTGATCAGCGCGTTCGCCTCGAAATCTGTCCCATCCTCGACCGGCTCCGGTCCGTCGTAGGCGACCAGTTCGATGTCACCGAGCTGCGGACCGAGGATGCGGCGCAACTCATCGACCTTGTGCGCGTTGTGCGTAGCGAGGACGAGCCGTGTTGGCGCCACGGTTATGCCAGTGCTGCCTTCTGGAATTCGGCGAGCGATGCGGTGCCGCCGAGCGCGAGATCGAGGAGGTTGTTGAGCTCGGCACGGTCGAACGGCGCTGCTTCCGCCGTGCCCTGCACCTCGACGAACAGACCACGGCCGGTGACGACGACGTTCATGTCGGTCTCGGCCCGAACATCCTCGACATAGGCAAGATCCAGCATTGGTACGCCGTCGATGATGCCGACCGAGACGGCGGACACGCTGTCGATGAGAGGCTTCGCGTTCTGGCCGATGAATCTCTTCTCGCGTGCCCACTCGATCGCGTCCACCATCGCGACATAGGCGCCCGTAATTGCGGCGGTGCGCGTTCCACCATCCGCCTGCAGCACATCGCAGTCCAGGACGAGCGTGTTCTCGCCGAGGGCCTTCATGTCGATCACGGCGCGCAGGCTGCGACCGATCAGCCGGGAGATCTCGTGCGTGCGGCCACCGATCTTGCCCTTGACCGACTCGCGATCCATCCGCTCGTTGGTCGAGCGCGGGAGCATCGAGTACTCGGCGGTGACCCAGCCCTTGCCCTTCCCCGTCAGCCAGCGTGGAACCCCGTTGGTGAAGGATGCGGTGCACAACACCTTCGTGTTGCCGAAGGAGATGAGTGCCGAACCCTCCGCCTGTGCGCTCCAGCCGCGCTCGATCGTGATCTCGCGGAGCTGGTCTTCGGTGCGGCCGTCTGAGCGGGTCATTGAATTCCTCTTTGTGTAGTTAGATTGCGCCGCGAAGCGGGATGGTGCCGGTGTGCACGAGGTCGACGGTGTTGACCTCTGGGCCGAGAAAACGGCTCGCGAGCCGCAGGAAGTCGTTCTTGCTGTCCCCCGTCGCCTCGAAACGGTGGGTCGGTGGCTCGGCGTTCGTCCGCTCGAGGCCGTGCTTGACCAGCGTGCGGTAGACGTCGTAGGCCGTCTCCTCCGCGCTCGACACGAGCGTGACATCCTCGCCCATCACATACTGGATCGCGCCGGCGAGCAGCGGATAGTGGGTGCAGCCCAGCACGAGGGTGTCGATGTTGGCCGCCTTCAGCGGCGCGAGGTACTCCTCGGCAACCGCGAACAGTTCGGCCCCACTCGTCACGCCCGATTCGACGAACTCGACGAAGCGCGGGCAGGCCTGCGAAAAGATCTCCAGGTCGGATGCCGCGATGAACGCGTCGTCGTAGGCGCGGGAGTTGATGGTGCCGACCGTTCCGATGACGCCGATGCGCTTGGTGCGCGTCTGTCGGACGGCCGCCCGGACGGCGGGATGGATGACCTCGACTACGGGAATGCCGCGAGCCTCCGTGTACCGTTCACGAGCATCCCGGAGCATCGCCGACGAGGCGGTGTTGCAGGCGATGACGAGCAGCTTCACGCCCGCTTCGACCAGGTCGTCGAGCACGGCGAGCGCGTACTCACGCACCTCGGCGATGGGCTTCGGTCCGTACGGGGAATGCGCGGTATCACCGACATAGAGAACGGACTCGTTCGGTAGCTGATCGATGATGGCCCGCGCGACGGTGAGTCCGCCGACGCCGCTGTCAAAGACTCCGATCGGTGCGTCGCTCACGATCCCCAAGTTTAGGTCACGCGGTGTCGGATCACTTCGGGAGGAGATTTGGTCGCCTTCGGGAACTAAGACTCCTCCTAGGTGGGTGTTTCGGAGCAGATCTCCTCCCAAGCTGTTCGCTCAACAGGAACCGAATATCAAAAGGACCAATTTCGCCCTGTTGAACGTCCCAGACGCCGAATTCTTCTTGTTGAACTCGGACGAGCGGATGGATCGCCCAAAAGTAGGCTTACCTCATGACCAGCGCGCTTCTGACTGACCGCTACGAGCTGACCATGATCGACGCGGCTATCGGCAGCGGCCAGGCCGAACGCGAATGCGTGTTCGAGGTGTTCGCCCGCAGCCTCCCCGCCGGGCGCCGCTACGGAATCGTCGCCGGAACCGGCAGACTGCTCGAGCTTCTGCGGGACTTTCGGTTCGGGGATGCCGAACTCGCCTGGCTGCGGGAGAACCGGGTTGTCGGCGCCGTCGCCCTCGACTGGCTCGCCAACTATCGCTTCACCGGAAGCATCTCCGGGTATCGCGAGGGCGAGGTCTACTTCCCGGGCTCGCCGATGCTCGTCGTCCAGGGCGGATTCGCCGAGGCGGTCGTCCTCGAGACCCTCGTCCTCAGCGTGCTCAACTACGACAGCGCCGTCGCGAGCGCCGCAAGCCGCATGGTCACGGCGGCTCAGGGCCGCCCACTCGCGGAGATGGGATCGCGCCGGGCAAGTGAGCGTGCCGCCGTGGCGGCCGCGAGAGCCGCGTTCATCGCGGGATTTGGAGCCACAAGCAACCTCGAGGCTGGCCGAAACTGGGGTGTCCCAACCATGGGCACCGCCGCCCACGCGTTTACCCTTCTGCACGACAGCGAGGAGGCGGCGTTCACCGCCCAGGTCGAGGCGCTCGGGGCGGGGACGACACTGCTTGTCGATACCTACGACGTTCGGGCCGCCGTCGAACTGGCCGTGAAGGTCGCCGGCACGGGCCTCGGAGCCGTCCGCATCGACAGCGGGGATCTTCCGTCCCAGGTTGCCGCGGTTCGGGCTCAACTGGATTCCCTCGGGGCAACCGGCACCAAAATTACGGTCACCAATGATCTCGACGAGTATGCAATCGCCGGGCTGATCGCTTCACCGGTCGACTCCTTCGGGGTGGGCACCTCCGTGGTCACCGGTTCCGGGCATCCGGCCGCCGGGCTCATCTACAAACTCGTCGCCAAGCGAAACGACGCCGGAGGGTGGACCTCGGTTGCCAAGAAGTCGATCGCCAAGGCCACCGTCGGCGGGCGCAAGACTCCGGTCCGAACCCTGGTCGACGGGATCGCAGCCGCGGAGACCATCTACATCGGCACGACGCCCGAGCCGTCTGTCGACGCTCGCTCGCTGCTGGTCCCGCTC
The DNA here is from genome assembly GCA_030838475.1 of Actinomycetota bacterium. Lineage (GTDB taxonomy): Bacteria > Actinomycetota > Actinomycetes > Actinomycetales > Microbacteriaceae > Galbitalea. Next base: position 22,161 of record JAUZFP010000104.1, on the reverse strand, counting down.
GTCGCCGGCGGCACAGTGGATGAGGCGTACCTCGGCCCTGACGGGACCGCGCTTGCGCGCTCGCACCGCGCGGACGCCGTCGCCGAGCTGCCCGAGGATGCGCTGAGGCTGAGCAAAGGCGAGCCCGCGATTCCCACCAACTACCTGACCGCGTAGCGTCCGGCGCCTGGTTCGGGCCGACGTCCAGCGTTTCTCATTTACACTTGGGGCATTAGGGAGACAGCGAGTGACCTCTTCGTCCGGTAGTAATCTCCGCACCGTCGCCGTCGTCCTCGCGGGCGGTGTCGGGGCCCGAATCGGCTTCAACCTGCCGAAACAGCTCATTAAAATCGCGGGCAAGTCGGTGGTCGAGCACACCATCGAGGCGCTCAACGATTCGCCCGACGTCGACGAGATTCTGGTCATGATGACGCCCGGCCACCTCGACCCGATCCTCGCGATCCGCAGCGGCGGCAAGTACCCAAAGCTCACCCGGATCCTCGAGGGTGGCGGTGACCGCAACCAGACCACCCAGCTCGCGATCGAGGCCCTCGGCGACGAGGAGGTCAAGGTACTGTTCCACGACGCCGTGCGCCCATTCGTCGACAACCGGATCGTCCACGACTGCGTGGCTGCGCTCGACGAACACAGTGCCGTCGACACCGCCATTCCGTCCGCGGACACGATCATCGAGGTGTCCGACGACGGATTTCTGATCGACGTGCCTCCGCGCTCCAAGCTCCGACGCGGCCAGACCCCTCAGGGTTTCCGGCTGTCCGCCATCCGCGCCGCCTACGACAAGGCCCGCCTCGACCCGAACTTCACGGCGACCGATGACTGCACGGTGGTGCTGCGCTACACACCGCATGTTCGGATCGCGGTTGTCGCCGGCTCCGACGAGAACATGAAAGTCACCGAGCCGATCGACATCGCCATGGCGGACAAGCTCTTCCAGCTGCGTTCATCCATAGCCAGGGAGCTCGCGGCGGAGACCCGGGCGGAAGGACTCGCCGGCAAGACGGTCGTCGTCTTCGGCGGCGGGTATGGCATCGGGGCGGAGGTCTGCGCGGTCGCGAAGGACTTCGGTGCGAATGTCTTCTCGTACAGCCGCTCCGAGACCAAGACCCACGTCCAGAACCGCGAGGAGGTTCGGGAGGCACTGAAAGCGGCCGCGGACGCCACCGGGCGGATCGACTACGTCGTCAACTCGACCGGGCTGCTCGCGGTCTCGCGGCTGGAGGACGCCTCGGACGACATCGTCTACGAGACCATCGACGTCAATCTGGTTGGCTGCATCCTTATCGCCCAGGAGGCGCTCCCCTACCTGCGGGAGACCGGGGGCCAGCTTCTCAACTTCACGTCGAGCTCGTACACGCGCGGTCGCGGCGGATACAGTCTTTACTCGGCCACCAAGGCGGCGATTGTCAATTTCACCCAGGCTCTCGCCGACGAGTGGGTCGTCGATGGCGTGCGGGTCAACGTGATCAACCCCGACCGCACGCGCACGCCTCTGCGCACGAAGGCGTTCGGAAACGAACCCGCCGACTCCCTCCTGAGTGCGCACGCCGTCGCACTGGCCTCGATCGACACCCTCATCTCCAGCGCCACGGGTCACGTCATCGACGTTCGTCGCGACGGCAGCCCGGTCGACAGCCTGGCCGCCGCCCAGGATGACGTTGCCGGGGACGACGACTGAGTTCCATGGCCGCGCCACGCGCGAAACGGGACAGGCTCGCGCCGCGGCAGCGCCGTGCGAGCGTTCGGAGTTCGGTCACGCGCATCTCCGTGGTCGACCTCGGGCTGCTTGCCGCCCAGGTGCTCGGGCTCGCGATCGCCGCAGCGGGAGCGCTCGCAACCCACCCCTTGCTGACCCTGGTCGGAAGTGTCGTCAGCATCGGATCGCAGGTGGCAATCACGGTGCTGCGCTCTCCCATCAACCGCGCCCTGAGCTTCATCGGCATGTCGCGTGCCATTCGGATCCTGCTGCTCATCCTGCTGAGCGTGTTCCTCGAACTGGCACTGGCATCCGCGTCGGCCGCCGACAATCTCCGTCACGGGGCGACCGTGTGGGTTCTGCCGCTCGCGGCGGTTCTGTGCTTTCTTGCGACCTTCGCCGACCAGTGGCGTGCGGCTGGCTACAGCGGGGCGGGGCTGGCCTGGCGCGGGCTCGGCCGCTGGGGTCTTCACGACTCGACTCCCGCCCCGTCGGGTCGGGCGTCGGCCGTCGTCTCGCTGGTCTCGACACTCGTCCTCACCGTCGGAGTGCCTCTGGTTCTCGCTATCAACGGCGCTCGGGTCGATCTGGTGGTCGTCGGAACGGTGGCAGCGGTACTGGGATTCGGCTCGTGTATCGCGAGCATCGTGCTCCGGGCACGGCTTCGTGCCCTCGGCACCCGCGCCGACCGGGTGGTGCGGCTGCGCGCGGCCCTCGACGCCTACGCGCCCGAGGTCGTCATTTACGTCAGTGCCCCCGCGAGCGGCACGTACGCCCTCAATGTGTGGATCCAGACTGCCAACGCGTTCGACTCGCGCACCCTCATCATGGTGAAGGAGGCGGCGCATCTGGCAAACATGGAGCACACGGACATCCCCGTCCTGTTCGCCGGCCGGGCGCGCGACGTCGAGTACCTGACCGTCCCATCGGTGAAGGTCGTGCTACATCCGACCACCGCCAACAAAGTGTTCGAGATCATGCGCCTTCGCGGACTCCTCCAGGTGTTCATCGGCCACGGCGACAGCGACAAGGTGTCGAGCTACAACCCATACAGCAAGGTGTTTGACGAGATCTGGGTGTCGGGCCCCGCCGGCATCGACCGCTACACGGCACTCGGCGAAGGCTTCCGCCGCGACCAGTTCGTGACCGTCGGTCGTCCGCAGCTCGCCGAGATCGCTACCGTCGCCGCGGACGGCTCGACGGATGTCACCCTGCCGCGACCGACCGTCCTCTACGCGCCCACCTGGGAGGGGTTTCTCGAGCAGTCCAACTACTCGTCGCTGGCGAGCATGGGCGTCGCAATGGTGAGCGCGATGCTCGCAATGCCAAACCCTCCGCGAATCCTGTTCAAGCCGCATCCCTCATCCGGTCATCGCAGACCTGACATGGGTGAAGCGCAGGAGGAGATCGCCCGACTCCTCCACGAGGCGGGGAGCGATCACCAGGTCTTCGACACGGGAACCGTCTCGCTCTACGCCGCGTTCAACAACGCGGATGTGATGATCACCGACATTTCGAGCGTCCTGACCGATTTCCTGGCCTCGCACAAGCCGTACATCGTCACAAATCCGCGGAACGAGCCTCTTGCCGATTTTCTCGTCGCGTTCCCGTCGAGCGATGCGGGCAGCATCATCGACACCGACCTGACCAGCCAGCAGGGCACGGGCTTCGTCGAGGCGATAGCGCACGCACTCGTGGGCGATCCGGATGGCCGGCCCGCGCGCATCGCGCTCGCGGACTACCTGCTTGGCCCGATCTCGGCCGATCCGGTGCGGGCCTTCGTGGACCAGGTGAGCGCCGCGGTCGATCGCGCGAGGGTTCGGTACCCAGAGCCGCGAATCGTGCCGGTACCTCCCGCGACCGAGAGCAAGTCAATCCCGAGCGCCTCCTCGGCGGTCGAGGGGCCCGAGGGCACCGAAAGCGCGGAGGGGGCAGCCGGATGATCCGTCGCATTCTTCTCATCGCGGCCGCGCTCGCCGCCGCCATCGCCACAGTGTCGCACTGGTCCGTGCTGTTGATCGCGGTTGCGCTATACGCGACGACGATCATCCTGTCACGCCTCACCGGGGCTGCCCCTCGAAGCGGTGGTGACGCCGATCAGACCGGCGCGGCAATCGTGATCAGCGTCGCGACCGGGATCGTCGTGTTGCACGCCGACGCAGACGCGGTATCCCTGTGGGAGGTCGCAACGGTGCTCGCTCTCCTGCACGGGCTGCACCTTGTGCGACACGTTCTGCGGGTGCTCGTGTATCGCCGCTGGCGTGCCGTCGCCGACTGGCGCAACGTCGCCGTCGCGGCACCACTGCCGGTGAGGGTGGATCCGGTTGCCGGACCGACCCTGGTCGCGATTCCCGTCTGGGTCATAGCCCCCATCCTGGCGATCTTCGATGCCGACCCGATCGCGTACGTGGGTCTTGGCGTGGTCTGCCTTGGACTCGTGATTGGCACTCTGGTCCCGACCTCCCGGGCGTTGCTGCACAACCTGCGGATGCCGTCCGAGCGTGCGCGTCTCGCGGCGCTCACCGCCGCGCTACGCAAGCAGTCCCCCGAGATCCTCGTGCACTTCAACGCGCGAGCCAGTAGCGCGTACGCGATAACCGAGTGGATGACCGTCCTCGAGCGACTCGCGCAAGACCACCGCGTCGTCATCCTCACCGTCGACCGACTGCCGTGGCATTTCGACACCATCCCCCCGACCGCGATTCCGCTCGTGCACCTGGGGGGAGCCGAAGCGATCGAATCCTTCGTGGAGCAGGTCCCGACGCTGACGCTGGCGCTCTACCCGCGAAACACCTCGCCGAACAAGAACCTGCTGCGCGTGCCCGGTCTCTACGACGTGTATATCGGGCACGGGGAGAGCGACAAGGCGGAGGCGGCCAACCCCGCCGTGCGCGCCTTCGACGAGATCTGGATCGCCGGCGAGGCAGCCAGGGCGCGGTACCTCGACGCCAATGTCGGCGTACACGAGGACCAACTCAGAACCACGGGTCGACCCCAGGTTGGCGAACTGCTCGAGCTCGCGGCGTCGACAACCTCGGGCCCAAAGAAGTCCGTGGTGTACGCCCCCACCTGGGAGGGTTACTACGCCGACGACGGCTACAGCTCGATCGTGACGCACGGAGACGCGGTGGTCAGCGCCCTGCTCGACCGGGACGATGTGACGGTTACCTACCTTCCTCATCCCGCGCTGGGCACGCTCAACCGGCGGTTCGCCGACGCCAGCAGCTCGGTGGTTTCGAGACTCCGGCGTGCTGGTGGGCGGTCCGTCATCGCCGGCTCCCTGTCCGAGCGCTACAAGGTTCTTGCCGCTGCGGACGTGCTCGTCACCGACATCGGTACCGATGTCGTCGACTTTCTCGCTCTCGACCGCCCATATTTCTTGGTCGACGATGCGACGATCGGGACGCTGCGCGACGACGTCGTGCGGGCACTCGCCGGACCGCAAAAGGACCCGGCCCGGAAGAAGTTCGCGCTTCGCTACCTCGGCGATCTCTCGACACCCCCGATCGATCGCTTCCTCGCCGAGGTCGAGCGCACGCTCGCGCTGGTGCGTCGGGTGCGACCACGGCGCACTTCCTCTGCCACGGACGGAGGCGAACAATGAGCGCTCTGGGTACTTCGCTGGCCATCATCACGGCCAAGGTCGGGGGCCGTCGCCTCGCGCGCGCGGTCGCGGCCGAGCCGGCGACGATCACGCCCGTCGCCGTGTACTTCGCGGATGCCCCGGAGAGCCTCTACCAGCTCCGACGCTGGTATCGCGTGCTCGAAGCCATGAACACCGAGTACCCGACCACGATCATCACGTCGGATCCGTCCACGTACGCCGTTGTTCGACGCGAGACCACGCTCGCCGTCACGTTTGCGACCGGTGCCCCGCAACTGGCACGAATTCTCGACCGGCTCCAGGTCCGGGTGATCCTCTACCCGAACCACAACACGCTGAACTTCCGCGTCCTCCGCTTCGCCGCACCCGTGCACGTGTTCATCGGACACGGCGAGAGCGCCAAGGAGTCATCCGTGTCCCGTCAGCTCAAGGCCTACGACCTCGACTTCGTTGCGGACCGGGCATCCATCGATCAGCTGCACGGCATTCGCGGCTACGACGCCGATTCGAGCGCGGTCGTGATCGGAAGCCCGTGGCTCGGATTCCTGGGCTCGCCCCCCGCCTCGTGGCAGCCGGATGATCGGAAAGTGGTGCTCTACGCGCCCACCTGGGAGGGCGATCGACCCAGCATGGACTACAGCTCGGTGGAATCCCTCGGCGAGAGCATCGTGAACGCCGTCATCGAATCCCCTGGGCTCCGCCTGATCTATCGCCCGCACCCGTGGCTGGGGAGGGTTCGGTCGGCGACTGCCGCAATGGATGCCCGTCTCCGACGTGACATCGTGGCAGCTCATCGCGGCGACGTCGTCGATACGGGCGAGTACGGCTGGGCGCTCGGCGCCGCCGACATCTGCGTTGCCGATATTTCGTCGGTTGCACACGACATCCGTGCTCTTGGTAAGCCGCTGCTCATGACCGGCGACGTGGAAAACAGGGATGTTGCGGGTATCCGCGACGCGATCGAGCGGGCGCTTGCGGCGGCAGCAGCCTCCCCGGCGGCCTCGAGCACGTCAATGGCCGGACTTCTCGCCGGAATCGCGTCCGCACTCCGGCTCGGGACGAAACCCACCTTGTAGGTCTCTCAGCTTTAGAGGCCTCTCGGCACAGAGCGCGCGCAGGACCGTCGCCGAGTGTTGCTGGTGTGATCGATACGAGCGTTCAGCAACTCGTCCGGCGCCCGAAGGGACCTCTCCCCCGCGCGCGCGCCGTGGGCGAGCGGGCGCCGGAACCCGGCCGGCCTCTTCGTCGCCGCGGCTGGCTCGATCCGCTCTGGCTCGGCATCCTCGCCGCAGCGGTCGCCGCGATCGGCTCGTGGATCCCCTCGAAGTGGAACGACGAGGCCGCGACCCAGACCGCCGCGACCCGCACCCTGCCCGAGCTCTGGCAGATGATGCAACACATCGATGCCGTTCACGGCAGCTACTACTTCCTCATGCACTTCTGGATCGGCGCGTTCGGAACCTCGAACTTCGCCCTCCGTGCCCCGTCGATGCTCGCGGTTGGGATCGCCTGCGCCGGCGTCGCCGTCCTCGGATACCGGCTCGGCGGTCGCCGGCTCGCGGTCGCCGGTGGACTCGTCTTCCTTCTCCTTCCCCGCGTTACGTGGATGGGAATCGAGGCACGCTCGCTCGCGATGACCGCCGCGGTCGCCGTGTGGCTGACGATTATCCTGTTGCGCGCCGTCGACCGCCGCATGGCGGGATGGTGGGCGCTCTATGCCGGCCTCGCCGGCGTCGGAGTGCTGCTCAACATCTATCTCGCGCTTCTCGTTCTCGCGCACGGCGTCACCCTGCTGCTGGCGCGTAGGAGACTGCCGCGACCACGACGGCTCCTCATCGCGTGGGGCGTCAGCGCGCTCGGCGCCGCCCTGCTGTCGCTCCCGGTCGACCGGCTTTCCCTCGGCCAGACGGGTCAACTGCCGTTCGGGCGCCTCACCCTGACGGGCACGCTCAACACGCTCCTGTTCGAGCAGTACTTTACGGGTGCGACCCCGACCGTTGGTCGTGGGGTACCAATACCGCCGACAAGCCTGTGGGCCGCGGCCGTCGTCGCGGCGGCGGTCGTGGGCTGGCTGCTATTCGCCGCCCCGCTGATCTGGCGACGATTCCGCCCCGTGCCCGCGCGGCAGACGCCGCTACGTCCCCTGGGCATTCTCGTACCGTGGGTGGTTCTGCCAACCACTCTCGTCATCCTGTACTCGCTGGCTGCGCACCCCATGTACAGCGGTCGATACTTTGCGTTCACGACTCCCGCGTTCGCGCTGCTCATGGCCGCGCCGATCGCTCGGCTACGGGTGCCGTGGATGCGGGTCGCAACGATCGCCGTGCTGGGATTGCTTGTACTGCCGATCTACATCTCGCAGCGCGGCCCGACCGCCAAGAACGGCACCGACTGGCAGCAAGCGGCCGCGATCATCCAGGCTCGCGCCAAACCCGGCCAAGACATCTACTACGGCCCGGCGCGGCCGGGCGTAAAGGTGTCGATTCACAAGATCGCTCAGGCGTATCCGGCTGTGCTGTCGAGCCTGCACGACATCACTCTCAAGCAGACCGCGATCCAGAGCGCCGAAATCTGGGGCACCACCTGGCCCCTGAGTCACTCCAAGGCCGAACTACAGAGAACACCGCTGCTCTGGGCCGTTATCGAGCACCCAGGGTACGCCTCGCCCACGTCGACGACGCAGGAACGTTACATCGAGAGCCAGGGTTTGCGCCTCACGCACATTTGGCGCGGAAGCGAAACTGATGTGCTGGAATTCACCCGATCGACAGCGACCTAGGGCTTCATCTTTTCGTAGACCTCTTTGCACGTGGGGCAGACCGGGAACTTCTCCGGGTCGCGACCGGGCGTCCAGAGCTTGCCGCAGAGCGCCCGAACGGGCTTGCCGGTGAGCGCCGACTCGAGGATCTTGTCTTTGGGAACGTAGTGCGAGAAGCGCTCGTGATCGCCCTCCTCGAGTTGCTCATTGTTCAGAAGCTCTTCGAGTTCGCGGTCGAGGGTGTCCGTACCCGCTCCGCCGCCGACGCCTGGGCCCGTCTGCTCCGTCTCGCTCATTTGTCTAGTTTCGCATGCTTGCGCCCAAAATCTCCGGGGAACGTCGGTCGAAAATTCGGCCTCCCCAGTTGATTCCGAGCCATAGGAACAGCGCACCAAAGACGAGTCCGTACAGGAGCGATGCCCACGCCCAGTAGCTGGGGATGAACAGCGCGAGCGCCGCGAACACGAAGGCGGGGGACATCAACACGATCGTGACAAAGAACGACAGGCCCTGGATGAGCGCCGACATGGTGGCCACCGACTGCGGCGCCGCGAATGGACTATCACCGGGTCGTACAGCCGGATACGGGAACTGCGCCGAGCCGATGCTCGACAGACCGAGACCCGTCAACAGCACTCCGAGCCCGACACCGAGAAGCGCCGGCAGGATGCCCTCATCCCCGTAGATGGGAGCGCAGATGATCGACGCGATGACCAGAAGCGGCAGTCCCACGACGAGCGGCGGAACGATCCTGCCGATTCGGTCGGACCGACCCGACGTGCCGGAGACGATGTGCAGCCAGATCGCGGTGTGGTCGTGCGCGGTGTCGTTGTGCACCGACCAGCCGAGGAAGAGCGCCATGATCGGCACGGGCATGAGCGCAAGGATATTTCCCGGTATCCCGATAACGAGCAACGGAAGCATCAATACGAACGGGATGATCGGAATCACCAGGAGTGACGCGTGGTATCGGGCATCCCTGATCCAGTACGTAAAGCTGCGCTCGGCAATGACAGACGCTGGCGAAACCGGCAGGACCCGGAATAGACCGAGCCCGTGGTAGCTGCGTGCCTCCGCGGATCGGGGCTGCGTCACCAGCATGTACTTGACCAGGGTGCGCCACGCAAGCCACAGCAGGCCGAGGAATACCAGCGCGATCAACTCGCGAACCAGCGCCAGACCCAGTTCTCCCTGCGCTGCATCCGCGGGAGCCGCCCACACGGCGCCAAAGGGAGTCCACGAGGCGACTCTGGCTGTACCGGCAAGGATCGCACCGGCATTCTGTTGCCAGTTTGCGTTGCGAAACGCGATAAAGACGATAAAGAACAGCGCGAGAGCGACGAAGCCCAGCAGACCGGCAGAGTCTCGGGATCGTCGCGACGACAACACGAACGCGGCGACCCCTGTCGAGACGCGGGACGCAAGCAGGCAGGTTGCGACGATGACAGGAACGGCCACCACGGCGAGCACAATTGACAGCGGGTTGCGGGTCCAGGTAACGACCTGGCCGAGCGAGATGAGGGTTAGGGAAATTGCGGGGATGCCGAGCAGTGCGCTGATGGCGAGGGCCGTCGCGAGTCGGCTCGTCGAAATCCCGAACAGCGAAAATCGGCGCGGATCGAGAATGTCGTCCACGCCGAACACCAGCGGGACGATCACGAATCCCAGAACGACGATGGCGCCGAAGACCTCGACTGGCGGCGCAGCGACGCCAGGGTCGAGCAGGCGCGCGCCAACCAGAGCAGTGAACGCGACGATGGCGATGCCGAGCCCGGAGGCCAAACCGAGCACGAGCCCAACGACTCGCCATGGGCTGCGCCGGAACGCGTTCCCGAGAAGTCGCAGCTTCAGTCGGAGAAGCTGTTCAACCACGCCATGCCCTCCACGCTCGTGCGTCCACCGGCGAGCTCGACGAAACGCTCCTCGAGGGTCTTCTCGCCGCGAACCGAAGCCATGGTTCCGGAGTCGAGAATCGAGCCGTTCACCACGACGGCGACGTGGTCGCAGATCCGCTGGATGAGATCCATGCTGTGGCTGGAGACGACGACGGTTCCACCGGAATCAACGTAGCTGCGCAGGATCTGGGTGACGTTGGCCGCGGACACGGGATCGACCGACTCGAACGGTTCGTCCAGGATCAGGATGCGGGGCGAATGGATCATCGCCGCTGCGAGGGCGATCTTCTTGCTCATGCCGGCGGAATAGTCCGTGACAAGGCGATTGAGCGCATCCTCGAACCCAAACGCACTTGCGAGGTCGGCGGTGCGGGCGCGGACCGTCTCGTCGCTCAGCCCACGCAGGGTGCCGGAGTAGAACAGTAACTGGGCGCCGGTCAACCGGTCGAAGAGCCTGAGGCGGTCGGGCAGGACACCCATGTTGCGCTTTGCTGCGACCGGGTCGGTCCAGACATCCACCCCGTGCACCACGACTCGCCCGGCGTCCGGACGAAGCAGGCCGGTGACCATCGAGAGCGTCGTCGTCTTCCCGGCGCCGTTTGGCCCGACGATTCCATAGAACGAACCCGCGTCGACCGAGAGATCGATTCCCGCGACGGCAATCGTGTCGCCGAAGCGTTTGACGAGGCCCTCGATCGACAGGACGGTCTCCACCGGCTTCGGCTTGGGCGCACGCGGCGTTGTGGTGCGGGCCGGAGCCTTGCGTACCGGAGTCTTCGTGGCCGCGGTCGTACGCGACCCGGTCGATTTGGATGCCGCCTGCCGCTTCACGGGTAGCTTCGGAACTGAGGCTGCGTCAGGTGCTGAATCCACAGGTCAACCGTACCAAGGCGTTCTACCTTCACTTTGCGCAGTATTACGAAACGACAACAACACCCTATGTATTCCGTGAACTCACAGACGCGCCCAGTAACATCGATTCAAAGCACAACGGTGTGTCCAGACGTAATCCCTCGGGTTAACAGTGAGCAAATTCTCTGCTGTACCCGACGAGGCGAACACACAGGAGACGAATCGTGAGCACGCAGGTCGTGATACTCGCTGCCGGGATGGGCAGCCGCCTCGGTCGAACACTCCCCAAACCGCTTACTCAGCTGAGCGACGGCCGCAGCATCATGCAGCAGCAGTTCGACAACATCCACCAGGCGTTCGGCCCCAAGGCTCCCGTGACCCTCGTGGTCGGATACAAGCTTGAGCACATCATCGACGCCTTCCCCGACGCATCGTTCGTCTACAACGAGCAGTACGACCAGACCAACACGTCAAAGAGCCTCATGCGCGCCCTGCAGGCTTCGAACTCGGGCGGCGTGCTCTGGATGAACGGAGACGTCGTCTTCGATCCGGCCGCCCTTGAGCGTGCCGTCAAATACATCGATCGCGACCAGTCGTTCGTCTGCGTCAACACGGCCAAGGTTTCCGACGAGGAAGTGAAGTTCACCGTCGATGCGGAGGGCTTCATCAAGGATCTCTCCAAGACAGTTGCCGGCGGCCTCGGCGAGGCGATCGGGATCAACTACATCTCGAGCGAGCACAAGGCGATCCTGCTGCACCACCTCAAGCGCGTTGCCGACCAGGACTACTTCGAGCGCGGCCTTGAGCTCGCGATCGAGCAGGACGGTCTTCGCATCGAGCCCATGGACATTTCGGACCTCTACGCCGTCGAGATCGACTTCGCCGAAGATCTCGAGCGCGCAAACCTTTTCGTCTGAGAATTCCACAAGGCGGTCCCTGCCCGGCTTGACACTTCGGTCAGCATCTCGCGCTAAAGTCGAGCGTTAGTTTGACTTCAGTGAGGGACCTTTGACAGCCGTCGTTGCACCGCGCCGTGAGCGCACCGCCTCGCAGCGCTATCGGCATTCGCTCTGGCTGCTCACCAAGCGTGACCTCCAGGTGCGGTACACCACGTCGGCGCTCGGCTACATCTGGTCGATTCTCGACCCGCTGCTCATGTCGGCAATCTACTACTTCGTCTTCGTTATCGTCTTCAACCGTGGCAGCGCGAACGAAGACCCGTACATCGTCTTCCTGATGACCGCCCTGCTCCCGTGGACGTGGTTCAACGGGTCCATCAACGACATGGCGAAAGCCTTCATCCGCGACGCCAAGCTCATTCGTTCGACCAGCATCCCGCGGTCGATCTGGATCATGCGCATCACGCTGTCGAAGGGCATCGAGTTTCTGCTGAGCCTTCCGGTGCTGGTGGTGTTCGTCGTCATCGCGCAGTTCACCGCAACGCCCGCACATATCCGTTGGGATGCGTTCTACTCGATTCTCGCCATCGTTCTCGAGGCCGTCCTGATCATTGGGCTGGGGCTCATTATCGCCCCCATCGTGGTGTTCTTCCGCGACCTCGAACGGGCAATCAAACTCGTGCTGCGTCTGCTGTTCTACGCGACGCCCATCGTCTACGGCATCGATCGATTCGACAAGGACAGCGTCGTCAAGCACATCCTCGACCTCAACCCGCTCACCGGCATCATGTCGATCTACCGGTCGTCGTTCTTCGCCGGGCAGCTCGACTGGCCCGCCGTGATCATCTCGGCGATCGAGTCCCTCGTCATTCTCGCCATCGGTGTGCTCCTGTTTCGCCGCAACATGCGCGCCGTCCTGAAGGAGCTGTAGGCATGACCGACCAGAAGGCCGCGACTCGGGCGAAGCTAACGCCGCCCGTCATCGTCGCCCACGATCTCGGCATCCAGTTCAAGCGCAACCGGCGCCATCGCCGCAGCTTCAAGGACCTGTTCTCCGAGAGTAGCCGGCGCGCGCGGCCGGACGAGTTCTGGGCCCTGCGCAACGTGAGCTTTTCGGTGCAGCAGGGTGAGGCGGTCGGCGTCGTCGGACGCAACGGCCAGGGCAAGTCAACGCTTCTCAAGTTGGTGGCGGATGTCATGATCCCGGATGAGGGCAGGGTCGCCGTCAGCGGCGGGGTCGCTCCCCTGATCGAGATCACCGGCGGATTCGTCGACGACCTGAGCGTGCGCGAAAACGTGTTCCTGACGGCCGGGCTGCACGGAATGAGCGTGCAGGAGATCGAGAGCCGCTTCGATGAGATCATCGACTTTGCCGACATCGGCGACTTCCTCGATACCCCCTACAAGCACCTGTCGAGCGGCATGCGCGTACGCATCGCCTTCGCCGTGATCTCCCGGCTCGAGGAACCGATCCTGCTGGTCGATGAGGTGCTCGCGGTGGGCGACCGCCAGTTCAAGGAGAAGTGCTACAAGCGCATCGACGAGCTGCTCGCCGGCGGACGCACGATGTTCTTCGTCTCGCACAGTGAGGCCGACCTGCTGCGCTTCTGCAAACGTGGGCTCTACCTCGACAAGGGAAATCTCATACTCGACGGCCCAATACAAGCCGTTGTCGACCGCTACAACTCCGACTACAAGTAGGAGCTATGACTATTGTTCCCAGCGGCAGCGGGCTGCCCCCGGCCGGATTCCCCGGCGCGGCAGCTCTCGGCCGAACGCTCGACCGGGTGCTGTCGGTGCAGCGACCGGTCGTGCTCGCGCACATCCGCAGCATCCGCCGGTCGAAGCCGCAGGCGACACCGGCCGAGGTCATCAGAACCCTGGAGCGGCGCTATCTCGCCGCGGTAACCACCGGCGGTGCGCTGGTGGGCGCGACGGCGGCCATTCCCGCGGTCGGGACCGTGGCATCCATTGCGCTCTCGACGGCGGAGACGGCCGGCTTCCTCGAAGCCAGCGCGCTCTTTGCCCAATCGGTCACAGAGGTGCACGGTATCGCAGTGACCGATCCGGAGCGCGCTCGCACCCTCGTGATGACCATGATCCTCGGGAGCGCGGGGAGCGATCTCGTCGAGCAGCTGGCGAGCGAGGTCGTCGGCGTCGGTCCTGCCCGTTCCGCGTTCTGGGGTGAACTGGTCACGAAGAACCTGCCGAAGTCGGCGCTGGGCAGCGTCTCCCGCCGACTACGCGGCTTCTTTCTCAAGAAGTTCGCCGCAAACGAGGGTGCTGGCATCATCGGAAGGGCGATTCCGTTTGGCGTCGGGGCCGTCATCGGCGGCGTCGGCAACCATTTCCTCGGGCGACGGGTTGTGACGAGCTCGCGGACCGCGTTCGGTCCGGCTCCCGCATACTTCCCACCAACCCTGGATGCCGCTCCTCCCCAGACGCCGCGTAGGGCCGCACTCTCCCAGTAGCGCCGGGGCGGTCGGATGTGGCAGCTACTTTTCGAGCATGACCCGAACCCACCTCGCCGCGCTCAGCACCGACAGCGCCTACCGCGTTCCGTGGCTGTTCGAGCGCGGGGACGGTCACTTCACCCTTCGCAACCTCGGGCGCGAGCGCCTCACTGCGGTCACCTTCAACCTGTACGGATCGGGCATGATGCCGGCGTCGGCGCCATCCACGCTCGAGGCGGGTGATGCGTTGGAGATCGTCATCTCCGGTCACGACCTGGCAAAGGACACCATCGGGCTGGTGCGGTGGTTCCGGCCGAACGGCCACGAGTACCTCTGGCGGGTGAGCTTCTAGCGGTCAGCGCCCAGGCCGTCGCTCACGGCGGCGTCCCACGCCTCGTCCTGAGGATCAGTCCTAGGGGAACACAATCTCGATCTCGTCGAAATGCTGTCCGAAGTCTTTGCGGTTGTTGGTATGAAATCGGTCAGCGCCCCACAGCACGGCAGTCGCCAGGTGAAGCGCATCCGGCGTTTTCAGCCGATATTTTGTGCGTAGTGTGCCCGCAAGATCAGCGACTTCGTAGTCCACATCCTTCAGGTCCAGGGCGGCGATGATGCTAATGAGTCGCTCCAGCTCGGTCTCGTCGATCACCCCCATCGCAGCAGCGAACACCTCACTAACGAGAACGACTGAACCGATTACGTCACCGGATGCTGCCGCTGCGCTAACCAGTCGGATGGCAACCTCGCCGCGAGAATCGCGCTTTGCGGCAAAGATGATCACATCCGCGTCGAACGCATCCACTTATTCTTCTCGACCGTCAGGATAGGGACCCTTGCTCCGTCGAAGCTCCTCGATGAGCAGGTCGGACTCGGCCGGGTCCGCAGCTGGGCCCGACCAATCAATCGGCTTACCGCGCGCAGCTTCTATGCGACGTCGCAGTTCGCGCGCCTGCAGAATCACGTCGTGAGTCTTGGTCTTCATCCACGTATCGTGAGCCACCAGCACAGCGACGTTGGCACCGTGCCGAGTAATCGCGAAGGACTCACCCGCCGCGACCCTGTCGAGGAGTTGGGGAAGTTGGGCACGGGCATCCGTGAGGCTCAGGCTTTCCATGATCGAAATTGTACATGGTTGTACAGAGAACAATCAGGGCGAGTCGACCCGGCTGATACTGTCGAGGCGTGGCCCGTTTCACCTTCGCAACAGGGAATGTCAAGAAGGTACTAGCCCTCCCGCTTTACGGCCTCGGTGTGCTCGCCAGCCTCGTCGTCCCGCGCTCTAAAGGGCTCTGGGCGTTCGGCTCGGGAAGCGGCGTGGGCGAGGGATCGCTCGCCCTCCTGCGGTACGCGCACGCGGCCGATCCCACACTCCGGACGGTCTGGCTCACCCGAAACGAGCGCGATGCCGCCGACGCGCGAACGCTCGGAATCGCGACCGTGCCGGCGCGGAGTCCGCGCGGATTCTGGCTGACGCTGCGGGCACGGGTCGTCGTCGTCACACACGGATTCGGGGATGCCAACCGCTTCGGCGTGCAGGGTGCGTACGTGGTGCAGCTCTGGCACGGTATCCCGTTCAAGCACATCCACCTCGACTCGCCCGCCACCGTGCAGCTCCCGGTTCTGTCGCGATTCGGGTTCGTCCGACGGCTCATCCGCGGCGCCTACATGCGGTCGGCGCGCGGCATCCGGCTGTTCGCGACCGCGTCGCCCGTCGCCGCTGCGCGCATCCGAACCGCGTTTGGCCTCCCGGCGGACCGCGTCATCGTCACCGGCGACCCGCGCGACGACATCCTGGCGACCGAGACCCGGGAGGACGCTCGCGCGAAAGTCGCGACGCTGCTCGGCGGGCAGGAGCTCGCCGCACATGTCGTGCTCTACGCCCCGACCTGGCGGGACGGTGCCGAAGATCCCCTCATCCCGACGGCCGCCGATTGGGATGACATCATCGCCTACCTCGGTGCGACCGACTCGATGCTGCTGATCCGTTCCCATCCGCTGGGTGCCGGCGACTACTCGGTCGGCGCGGAACTTTCCCCGCGCATCCGGATGCTTGGCGCGAACCTCCAGGGCGACATCAACCCCCTATTGCCCGCCATGGACACGCTGATCACCGACTACTCATCCATCGCGTTCGACTACTCGCTCGTCGGCGGACCGATGATCTTTCTCGCCCCCGACGTCCTGGTGTATTCCTCGAGCCGCGGAGCATACGAGCCGTTCTCGGACTTCACCGGCGGATACGAGGTGATCGACTGGGCGGGCGCGATCTCGCTGCTGCGGGAACGCGACGCGTCCGCGGCGGTCAAGAAACGGATGACCGAGCACACACGTTGGCTCGCGAACCGCGTGTTCAGCTTCACCGACGGCCGCAATACCGCGCGGGTATACGACGCGGTTGTCTCGAGACTTGCCGGGGGTGACCGGCCGGATCTCACGATCCCCACCCTCCCACTCGTCGTGGTCGCAGCGAACATCTCGGACGGCGACTCTCCGGCGCTCACCGTCGCCGGCCGCTTTGCCGACCGAGGACCCGAATCGGTGCAACTCGTCGGGCCCCGCGGGAGGCTGGTGGGCACGGTAAAGACGAAGGGTGACGACTGGACCGCCACCATCCCGCTCCTCACCTCGCGGCTCGGCGGACCGTTGCTGTCGCCGTCGAGCGGGCGGTACACCCTGCGCATCGAGGATGCCGATGGTCGACCCCTGGACGCCGCGAACGCAATCCCCGCGGCGGCCCCCGGTCTTCGTGCTGGCCTGTTTCGCTACACGATGCCGTCGGCGACCCTGGGCGTCACGATCGACTTCGCGCCCGCGCTGTCGGACACCGAGGTGGGCGCCAGGAACCAGGCTCGGCTGCAGTCCCAATACCGCCGGGCGGGGCGCGCCACCGGGAGCTCGATCTTCTTCGAGAGCTACTACGGCCAGAACGTGTCATCCAACCCGCGCGGTATCGACCGCGCGATCACGCGGCTACGCCCGGACGTGACACGGTACTGGAGCGTGATCGATGGTTCGGTCGAGGTCCCGGATGGGGCGGTCGCCATCATCGAGGGCAGCGAAGCGTGGTGGCAGGCTCGGGCATCCTCACGGGTCCTGGTCGTCAACGACTGGCTGCGGAAACGGTTCACCAAGCGCCGCGGCCAGACCGTGTTGCAGACGTGGCACGGCACGCCGCTCAAACGGCTCGCGCTCGACCGCCCGGACGTCAAGCTCAGAACGGCGATCGCGACCCGGCGCGAGAAGTCGCACTGGAACGTCATGCTCGCACAGAACCCGTTCAGCGCTGACGTGTTCCGGTCCGCCTACGCCTTCCGCGGCCCGATCTGGCAGGAAGGGTATCCGCGCGACGACATCCTGGTGAGCGGCGACGGCGATGCGGTCCGTGCGCGTCTCGGTATCCCGAAGCGGTCAACGGTTGTGCTGTATGCGCCGACGTGGCGCGACGACCGGCCGGGCAAGGTCGACCATCTCGATGTCGCCCGCTTCGGCCGCGAACTCGGCGACGGGTTTGTCACGCTCATCCGCGGACACTCGCGCAGCCTCCAGCCTGGGGCGGAGGTCGTCGCCGACGGCGTGCTCGACGTCACCAGCTATCCGGACATCTCCGAACTGTTCCAGATCGCGGATGCGCTGATCACCGACTACTCGTCCGTGATGTTCGACTTCAGCGTGACCGGAAAACCGATCTACTTCTTCACGCCCGACCTCGCGCACTATCGAGACGATCTTCGCGGGTTCTACTTCGACCTGCTGGCGGATGCGCCCGGACCGGTCCTCACCGACCCTACGGAACTCGTGAGGCAGGTTCGCACACCCAATCCGGCCGAATTCGCCGAACGGTACGCGGCCTGGCGGCAACGGTTCAACCCGCACGACGATGGCCGGGCCGGCGAACGCGTCGTGCAGCGGATGATCGACGAGAGCATCCTCGACGCACCCTGACCAGTTCGCGATTCACTCCGTTTGGGACGATTTCGCCTGCGCGCGCGGGCGAAATCGTCCCAAACGGGCGAAGTTGCTCGGCAATCGCGACTAGAGGTCGGTTCTCGAGGTATCCATCGTGTCGCGGCCTCCCGCGAAGAGACCGCGCAGGAAGCCGGCTCCCCAGCTGAGGTGCATCGTCGGAAGCACGAGGATGAACAGCCATCGGTCCCGCCAGGACTTGCCGTTCTCGTAGATCAGCCCGAGGTAGATCAGCAGCAGGATGTAGGCGACGAGACCGATGTGGACGGCGAACACGAGGTAGCTCAGCTTGCCCCAGTGGATGACGCCCGCGATCTGCAGTGACCCGCCGATGATGCTCGCGAGAAAGGCGAGCACCAGGAGCGGCGGTGCGAAGAATCGCAGCGGGGTTTGCCGCGGGTGCCTGCGTACCAGCTCCCCGCGCCAGACGCCGGTCGTGAAGAACTGTCGAGTCAGTTTGCGCCAGTTCTCTCGCGGCCAATAGGTGACTTTGAGTTCCGGGTCGAACCAGACGGTGTGCCCGGCCTCGCGGATGCGCAGGTTGAGTTCCCAGTCCTCGCCGCGGCGGAGAGACGGGTCGTAGCCGCCCACCTCTTCCAGGATTTCGCGGCGAAATACTCCGAGGTAGGCGGACTCCGCCGGACCCTCCTTGCCGCCGCTGTGGTAGCTGGCGCCGCCGAGGCCGAATCTGCTGTTATAGGCGCGGGCGACCGCCAGCTGGAATGGCGTCTTGCCGCTCGCGACCATGATCCCGCCGACGTTGGCTGCACCGGTGCGGCCCAGCGTTTCGACGGCGCGTTCCGTATACCCGGGCGCGAGTTCGGAGTGTGCGTCGACCCGCACGATGATGGGGTGCTCGGTGGACGCGATTGCCAGGTTGAGACCGAGCGGGATGTCGGTCCCGGGGTTGTGGACGAAGCTGACGCGGGCATCCGCTTTCGCCAACTTTTCGACCAGCTCGTTCGTGCCATCCGTCGACGGTCCGAGGGCGAGAACGAGGTCCTGTTCGCCGCCATATTCCTGGGTAAGGATGGTGCGTACGGCGTCCTCGACGTACGCCTTCTCGTTGAGCACCGGCATCACGTAAGACACACCGGGCGCTACTTTGTCGTTGGTCGGCAAGTTCTTCCAATACGTCGAACGAGGTCGGCTCAGCCTACCAGCGCGCGACTTTCGGCCACCGCGGGCGCGGGGGGAACTACTTCAGCTGCCCCAGCGTCACAGAGGTTTTGACGACCTTGCCGCCCCGCACGTACGTGATCGAAGCCTTGGCCCCCGCCTCGAGAACTCGCACCTGCGCGGTCAGGTCGGTGGCGCCGGTGATCGGGATTCCGTTGAAGTTGGTCACGATGTCGCCGGCTTGGATGCCCGCTTTGGAGGCGGCCGCCCCGGCCGTCACGGCTGCGATCTTGGCGCCGACCGTCTTCGAAGTTGTGGCGCTTCCGGCGGTCGTGACGTCCTCGACGGATGCGCCCAGCAGGCCGTGAGTTGCCTTCCCGTTCTTGATGATGTCGTTCGCAATGCGCAGTGCGACGTTGGACGGAATCGCGAACCCGACGCCGATGCTCCCGCTCTGGCTGCCGTCGGCGGAGGATGCGCCGGCGCTGGCGATCGCGCAGTTGACGCCGATGACCCTGCCGTTGCTGTCGAGGAGTGCCCCACCCGAGTTGCCGGGGTTGATTGCGGCGTCCGTCTGAATCACGGACAGCGCGACGGTGGTGGATGCGGTGGTCGGCGGGGTCTGCGTTCCGCCGCCGCTGCCATCACCGAAGTTCCAGAAATTGAACGGGCTGCTACCGCCGGAGCCGCCAGACGAGTCGCCGCCGGTTGGGGCTGCGGCGGAGGCCACGGTGATGCTTCGGTTGAGGGCACTGATGATGCCGTTGGTCACGGTGCCGGAGAGTCCGAGCGGGGCGCCGATGGCGATTGCCATGTCGCCGACGTTGAGCTTGCTGGAGTCGGCGAACTGGGCGGGCTGCATGTCGCTGACGTTCTGCAGTTTGATGACGGCGAGGTCGTCGATGGGGTCGGTGCCGACGACTTTGGCGGCGAGGATCCGTCCGTCGTTGGTTTCGACCTGGATGGTCGTGTCGGAGGTGTCACCGTCGAGCGTGACGACGTGGGTGTTGGTGAGCACGTACCCGTCGGCGCTCAGCACGATGCCGGAACCGGTGCCGGCCTCATCCGATGCCGCGACGTTGATGGTAACGACGGAGGGGGACGCTTTCGCAGCGACAGCCGTGATTGCCGTCGCGTTCTTCTTGTCGTTGACCGTGATGCTGGTTGGACCGGCGCTGGTGGCGGCGGAGTTTGAGTTGTTTTGGGCGTCGACGGCGACGACGATTCCGGCGCCGGAGGCGCCACCGACGATGGCGGCTACGACCGCGGCGACGACGACGATACCTGCTCCCCCGCGCTTCTGCGGCGGTGTTGGGTCGGTGGGATCGGTGTACTGCTGCGGCTGCGTTGCCGAGGTGTACTGGGAGGCGGGTCGGGTGGGCTCCGATGGTGCGTCGGACATGTAGGGCTCCTTTCAGCACTGCAAGCTTGGGCCGCAAACCTGAACATTCTATTTGTGCTGGCTGTACGGCGGCTGGCGGGCGCTGATGCGGGGTGAGCTCCTCTCTCTAGCAGCCGGGGCCGCTGGGATTCTGGGTGCAGTCGCGGTTCACGAGAACTGTTTTGGCGTCGCCGGCGGTCGCCTTGAGGCGGTTGGCCGGAAGGGTGATGGTGCCGAACACCCGGGTCCAGTTGCCGTTCGCGTACTTGTACTCTGCGCTGAAGGTGATGCTGAGGTCGATGAAGTAGGTGCCCTCTGCGGCGTAGACGTGACTTGTCGCGGTGGGATCGAACTCGGGGATGCCCTGTGCCGCCCACGTTCCGCCGGGGGTGGCGCGGGTGGCGCCGGTTCCATCTCCGTAGGTCCAGTGCCAGGCGATGGGTGTGAAGCGAACGCTGGCGGGTTGACCGAGGAGAGTGCCGTTGACGATCTCGACGCCGACGACGGAGTAGAAGTTGGTGTCGAGTCCGACGACCATCCAGCCGTTGGGTTCCATGTGGTCGGTGCCGGGGACAGCCGGGAAGTTCTTGAGGTCGTTGATCGTCAATCCCGGATTGCCCGGAGCACCGGGTGGAATGACGATGATCTTCTGGCAAGCAGCGGGAAGACCTTGGCAGAATGGAACAGCCGGCTTGCCCTTACCGTTTCCACCCGAGGTGCCAGACCCGGAGCCCGGCGCACCCTCGTGCCCACTCAGGTCCACCCCGTCGCCGTTGACGTTGCCGGAGATCGGGCAGTTCCCGTTAAGAATGTCCCCACTCGTACAACCGGACCCAGGTGGGACTCCGAAGGCAGTAGACGGAACACTGGCGACAAGTAGAGCGGCAGTGACTAGCCCTACGAGCAAAAATCGGTGCCGTTCCATGCATCGCTCCGATCTACTAAAAGGGTCTTGTCGCCGATCGCTCGACTTACAAACGAGACCTCGAGCGGCACGGCAAGTGGTCGGTTGGCTCCGACATTTGCACCTGCCCCGTCCAACAATTGAGTCCCACCGATTTGCATGCAGATATACGCGACGACCTGGGCCTTGCCGTTCGATACCTCAGAACTCTCCAATGCAACATCGGAGAATTCCGAATCTCCCACTGTGCGATGTCCCTCGGCCTGCATTTCGGCAAAGGACTTCGTGTCGCGCTTGAACTGTGATGCGGAGTCCAGAGGAGCGAGCCGTGAAACCTGAGCGCCGCCATCATGTGCAACTTCGTCGGACACCGAAAGGTAGGCGGTGAACGCGCTCTTCGCCGCGGCTAGTGCCTCCGCATCGGACGCGAAGACCGGTTTGGTGCTGGGCTCCGAGGTGGGAATGACGTGCGGGGACGGTTGAACGCAGCCCGCCAAAGTGAGCGATAGGACGCTCGCGACGACGAGCGCGGCAACCTTTTTCCGTGTTCGCATGCGCAGAACTTAGCGCAGGATGAACTTTTGGGGCACGAACTGTCCACAGGCGACTGACCGGTCTGTATTAGCGATACCTTTTGACC
>JAUZFP010000096.1 GCA_030838475.1 Actinomycetota bacterium | reverse complement strand
TGACCGCGCTCGCCCCGGATCTCGGTGTGATCGTTGCGTACGGCGGGCTCGTTCGCGAGCCGCTCCTGTCGACCCCGCGACTGGGCTGGATCAACCTGCACTTCTCCCTGCTGCCGCGCTGGCGCGGCGCGGCCCCCGTGCAACGGGCGATCATGGCGGGAGATGACCTCACCGGAGCGAGTGTGTTCCGTCTCGTTCCGGAGCTCGATGCCGGCGACGTCTTCGGGCAGTTGACGCAGCCGATCGGCGCGCTCGAGACGGCCGGGCACCTGCTCGGCTCACTTGCTGAGGCGGGTGCGGATCTGTTGCTGCGTGTGGTCGACAGTCTGGCTGACGGGACGGCGCGCGCGGAACCCCAGTCGGGCGATGTCACCTTCGCACCAAAGCTGGTGCTCGAGGACGGCCGGATCGACTGGGGCGCGGACGCGGTGACGGTGGCCAACCTGATTCGTGGGGTGACGCCAGAGCCGGGCGCCTTCACGACACTCGATGGCGCACGACTCAAGGTGCTCGATGTCGCCATCGCGCGGGATGCACCGCGACTGTCGCCCGGCGAGTTCGGGACGGACACTCGACGCCTGCTCGCAGGCACGGCCACCCACCCCATCGAGCTCGTGACCGTACAGCCCGCGGGCAAGAAGCCGATGGCGGCGGCCGACTGGTGGCGCGGTCGCGCCGCCGACGCGCCGCGGGTGGCAGAGTGAGTGCACCCACTGCCGGGCGTCGGCGAGGAACGGTCCAGCCGGCCCGCCAGATCGCCCTCGACATCCTGATCGCGGTTCGCGAGTCGGACGCCTACGCGAACTTGCTGTTGCCGGTCCGGCTCGAACGCGCGCGCCTGTCCGAGGCGGACGCCGGGCTGTGCACCGAGCTCACCTACGGAACGCTTCGCTTGCGGGGCTACTACGACCGTGTGATCGAATTGGCTGCGCGGCGCCCCGCGGCCGAGATTGATCCGAGAATCCTCGACGTCCTGCGACTCGCCTGTCACCAGCTCCTGTCGATGCGGGTTGCCCAGCACGCGGCGGTCGACGAGGCCGTCTCGCTGGCGGGGACGGTGGGTTCAAACTCGGCCACCGGTTTCGTCAATGGCGTGCTTCGGACGATCACCCGGACGCCGGCCGACGAATGGCGCGAGCGTGTGCTCGCCGTGACGAAGACGCCCGATGAGCGGCTGGCGGCCGAGTACTCGCATCCCGAGTGGGTGATTCGCGCCTTTCGGCAGGCTCTCGTCACCGAGGAGCGCGAGATCGAGTTGGAGACTCTCCTCGCGGCCGACAACGTCGCCCCGCGAGTGAGCCTGACCGCGCTCCCGGGCAAGTCCACCGTCGAGGAGCTGGATGCCTATGCGAGCCCGTTTTCGCCGGTCGGCGCCACGGTCGACCGCGGCGACCCGTCGCGACTGGATGCGGTGCGGCACGGCACCGCGCGGGTCCAGGACGAGGGCTCCCAGCTCGCCGCCCTCGCGCTGAGCAGGGCAAGGCCGATCGAACCGGGGGAGCGTTGGTTGGACCTGTGCGCCGGACCGGGCGGAAAGGCCGCCCTGCTGGCGGCGGAGGCGGCCCTGGGCGGTGCGACACTGCTCGCGAACGAGCTCATTCCGGCGCGCGCGCAGCTCGTGCGCAACGCCCTCGCGGTCTTCTCTCCGGCGCCCGAGGTGCTCGAACTCGACGGCACGGCGATGGGCGAGGCATACCCGGAGGCGTTCGACCGAATCCTGCTCGATGCGCCATGCACGGGCCTCGGCGCCCTTCGACGTCGCCCTGAGGCGCGCTGGCGCAAGCAGCCGCGGGATGTTGCGGATCTGGCGGAGCTGCAGTTTGCGCTGCTGAAGTCGGCGGTTGCCGCCCTCAAGCCCGGGGGAGTGCTCGCCTACGTCACCTGTTCGCCCCACCTTGGGGAGACCCGGGTCGCGATCCAGTCGGCCGTTCGCAAGCTCGGGGACTCGGTGTCGCTCATCAATACCCAGGAGGTTCTGGCCGCGGTGACGCTCGAGCCCCTCGATCTTCCGGCGGCGGAGCACGTGCAACTGTGGCCCCATCGACACGGAACGGACGCCATGTTCATCCAGCTCATCGAGAAGCGTCGGTAGGTTTGCGGATATGACCGTACGTATCAGTCCGTCGATTCTTTCCGCAGACTTCGCCAACTTCGATTCGGAACTCCAGCGCATCGCGGCTGCCGACCTCATCCACGTCGACGTAATGGACAACCATTTCGTGCCGAACCTCACCTTCGGACTTCCCATGGTGCAGCGGCTTCAGCAGGTCACGCCGAAACCGCTCGATGTCCACCTCATGCTCGAGGACCCCGACCGCTGGGCCCCCGGATACGCCGAGGCGGGGGCCTACTCGGTGACGTTTCATGCCGAGGCGACCGGCGACGCCGTGGGGCTGGCGCGCAGGCTTCGCGACATCGGTTCACGGGCCGGACTCGCGCTCAAGCCAGGGACATCGGTCGAGGACTACCTCGAGATCGCCGAGGAGTTCGACCAGATCCTCGTCATGACGGTCGAACCGGGTTTCGGCGGCCAATCGTTTATGGCAGGCATGATGCCCAAACTCGTCGCGCTCCGCGAGGTCGTCAACCGCACTGGACTCGACATCTGGCTCCAGGTCGACGGCGGGATCACCGAGGAAACGATCGTCGTCGCGGCGGAGGCCGGCGCCGACACGTTCGTCGCGGGATCGAGCGTCTTCGGCGCAAAAGATCCCACGGTTGCGATCGCGAACCTGCGCGCGGCGGCCGAGGCGCACATCCACTAGCTCGGTCTGGTTGGATAGAACCATGACTGAGAAGACCAAGCCAGAGATCGACTTCTACGACGGCCCGGAGCCGACCGAGCTGGTCATTCGTGACATCGAGGTCGGTACGGGTGCCGAGGCGAAGCCCGGATCGACCGTGGACGTGCACTACCTCGGCGTCGAATTCGAGTCCGGCGAGGAGTTCGACTCGTCCTGGAGCCGCAACCAGTCCATCGATTTCCCCCTGAACAACCTGATCAAGGGCTGGCAGGAGGGGATTCCCGGCATGAAGGTCGGCGGTCGTCGCGAACTGATCTGCCCGCCGCAGTTGGCCTACGGCCCCGCCGGTGGCGGCCATCGCCTCTCGGGCAAGACCCTGATCTTCGTGATCGACCTGCTCGGGGTTAAGTAGCAGAACCTTCCGCGTAATCAAACTGCGCGGGTAGTCGAAACAGGCTCGACCTCCCCACGGCACGGCCGCCATATCGCTGCGCGATACGTCGGAACCGGCGCGTGTGGGCCCAGTCCGCCTGTAGCCTTATCACCGTGAAATCCTTCGACGGGCTGTTCGCTGAACTCAGCGAAAAAGCCACGACGCGCCCTGACGGCTCCGGCACGGTTGCCGAGTTGGATGCCGGCGTTCATGCGATCGGCAAGAAGATCGTCGAAGAGGCCGCCGAGGTCTGGATGGCCGCCGAATACCAGTCCGACGCCGAGACGGCAGAAGAGATTTCCCAATTGATTTATCACCTGCAGGTACTCATGGTCGCGAAGGGACTGACGCCGGTCGATGTCTACCGACATTTGTAACCAATGTGCCTGCCGACCACTTTTCTCGGACCGAGGTTGAGGGACGAGTCCTTCCCCGGTCCCAATCTGAGGAACACCTGAAATGCTGAGAATCGCAGTACCCAACAAGGGGTCGCTGAGCGAGACGGCCGCAGAAATGCTGCTCGAGGCCGGCTACGCCGGTCGTCGTGACCCGCGTGCCCTGACGGTTGCCGATCCGCGCAACGACGTCGAATTCTTTTACCTTCGCCCGCGCGATATCGCGACCTACG
This sequence comes from Actinomycetota bacterium, assembly GCA_030838475.1. Classification (GTDB taxonomy): domain Bacteria; phylum Actinomycetota; class Actinomycetes; order Actinomycetales; family Microbacteriaceae; genus Galbitalea. The sequence goes on along the minus strand of JAUZFP010000096.1, from coordinate 9,268 downwards.
TGGGTTCGGGTGCGCTCGACGTCGGGATCACCGGGCGTGACCTGCTGCTCGACTCCGGTTCGTCGGCGATCGAGATCGCGAGTCTCGACTTCGGCGAGTCGACGTTTCGGTTCGCGGCGGCGACCGGCCGCTTCACCGGACTGGCCGAACTCGAGGGCGTCCGGGTGGCGACAAGCTACCCGGGTCTCGTGGGCGAGTTCCTGAAGTCACACGGGGTTACCGCCGTACTGGTACCGCTCGACGGTGCCGTGGAATCGGCCGTCAAGCTCGGAGTCGCGGACGCGGTCGCCGATGTCGTGTCGACGGGTTCGACCCTCCGGGCGCAGGGCCTCGAGATCTTCGGTCCGGTCATCCTCGAGTCGACCGCGGTTCTGGTCAGTGCCAACCCGGAGTTGCCGGGGATCAGCACGCTGCAGCGACGTCTGCAGGGGGTGCTCGTGGCCAGGCAGTACGTGCTGGTCGACTACGACGTGCCGTTGACGCTTCTTGAGGCCGCGACCGCGATCACACCTGGGATCGAATCGCCAACAGTCTCGCCACTGCACGACCCGGAGTGGGTCGCGGTGCGGGCGATGGTCCCACGCTCGGAGACCAACCACATCATGGACGACCTGTACGAGCTCGGCGCGCGCGCCATCCTCGTCACGTCCATTCTCGCGGCGAGGCTGTGACATGGCGCTGGCCGTTCGCGTCATCCCCTGTCTCGATGTCGCCGCCGGTCGCGTGGTCAAGGGCGTCAACTTCCTGAATCTCCGCGACGCGGGGGATCCGGTCGAGCTCGCCGCCCGCTACTACGAGCAGGGCGCCGACGAGATCACCTTTCTCGACGTGACGGCGACGGTGGATGACCGCGCCACGATGTACGACGTCGTCACGGCGACCGCGGAGCAGGTGTTCATTCCGCTCACCGTCGGTGGCGGCGTGCGCGGACCGGAGGATGTGGCACGCCTTCTGGCGAGCGGAGCGGACAAGGTCGGCGTCAACAGTGCCGCGATTGCGCGTCCCGGCATCCTGGACGAGATTGCGGATCGATTCGGCGCGCAGGTGCTCGTCCTCAGCCTGGACGTCAAACGGAGTCCCGCAACGGCATCCGGATTCGTTGTGACGACGCATGGCGGTCGCATCGAGACCGAGCTCGACGCCCTCGACTGGGCGCGCGAGGCGATCAACCGTGGCGCCGGCGAACTACTCGTCAACTCGATTGACGCCGACGGCACCAAACAGGGTTTCGACCTCGAACTCATCGCAATGATGCGTGAGCTCAGCACAGTTCCCGTCATAGCGAGCGGGGGCGCCGGGTCGGTATCCGACTTTGCGCCCGCAATCGCGGCGGGCGCGGATGCCGTGCTTGCGGCATCCGTATTCCACGATGGCGAACTGACGGTGGGCGACGTGAAGCACGCGCTGGCCGAGGCGGGAGTGCTGACGCGATGACCGACAGCAAAACAGAGGCAACCGAGAGTGTGCAGGCGGTCCTCGATCGGGTCGCATTCGATTCGAAGGGGCTGATCCCGGCCATCATCCAGGAGGAGGGCAGCAGGGATGTCCTCATGCTCGGGTACATGGACAACGAGGCCATTCGGCGCACCCTGACCGAGGGCAGGGTAACGTTCTGGTCGCGCAGCAGGCAGGAGTACTGGCGCAAGGGTGACACCAGCGGCAACCGGCAGTACGTTCGGGGTGCCGCGCTCGACTGCGACGGCGACACCCTGCTGGTGACCGTTCACCAGATCGGTCCGGCCTGTCACACGGGCGCGCACGCCTGCTTCGACGTCGACCCGCTCACACCTTTTGTCAGTTCAGACGTGCTTGGATCAGAGGATGGCAGTCACTAAGCAAGCCGTCGAGGTGAGTGTTCCGGAATCGCGGGCGCGAAAGCTTCGGCTGTACACGATCGTTGCGATCGGGCTCGTCGCCCTTCTGACCCTGCTGACGACGACGCAGACCTGGTGGACGCTGCATCTGGCAACGAGCGCACTGCCCATTGCCGGCACGGTCGCCGGACCCGCGCTTGCGGCACTGGCTCTGTGCGCTTTAGTCCTCGCCGCGGCGCTGGCGCTTGCCGGGCCCGTGTTCCGACTTGTGCTCGGCCTTTTGCAGCTGCTGCTGGCGGCGACGATTGTGCTCACGACAGTCCTGTCACTCGCCGGGCCCGACCAGCCATCGGAGTCGGCCGTGCAGACGGCGACGGGAATAGCAGGCTCGACCTCGATCGATCATCTGATTAGGTCGGTCACCCTGACGCCGTGGGGCTTCGTGGCCGCGGCCCTTGGTGTGGTCGCGTTCGTTCTGGGGATCTGGCTGCTCGCGACGTTCCGGTTCTGGCCGGCGCCGTCTCGCAAATACCAGGCGGTCAGGTTCCAACCCGCGAACGGCCCACGCGACTCGGTGGTCGACTGGGATTCACTGAGCGACGGCACGGACCCCACCGCCGATTCTGGCCCGCCGTCCCGCCCCAAGCCGGTAAAGTAGAGCCATCCGCTCGCCCGTAACCCAAGGAGAATCGTGTCAGCAGGTACCGTCCCAGGCCACGGCAATTCGCCCGCAGCATGGACCGCTGTCATCATCATGCTCATCGCTTTCGCGATCGGCACCTTCGCGTTCTGGTTCGATGTGCAGTGGCTGGTCTGGGCATCCGCGGGTCTTCTGGTTCTCGGCGCTGTCGTCGGCCTGGTCCTGAAGCTCGCGGGCTTCGGCGTCGGCGGCGATCGCTACCAGCCCAAACCGCACGCATAAGCCGGCTCATCTCACACGACATGCTTGCCGAGCTGGTTGCCGGAGCCCTTGAGGATGCTTCGGATCGCCGCGCTGCCGTTCCTCTCGCCCGTATCGAGGCTGCCGCGACCGCGCGTCCCGCCGCCCTCGACGTCCTCGCCGCTCTCGCACCCGCCGATCGAGTCAAGATCATCGCCGAGGTAAAGCGGGCCAGCCCGTCGCGGGGAGCCCTCGCCGACATCCCCGACCCCGCCGCTCTCGCCGAGTCCTACGAGACCGGGGGAGCGAGCGCCATCAGCGTCCTCACCGAACGCCGTCGATTCGGCGGGTCGCTCGAGGACCTCGAACTCGTACGCGCAACCGTTTCGGTGCCGGTCCTGCGCAAGGACTTCATCGCCGACCCGTACCAGGTGTTCGAGTCGCGGGCGGCGGGCGCAGACCTCGTGCTGCTGATCGTCGCCGCGCTGGAGCAGCCGCGCATGCAGGAGCTGTTCGATCTCATCGGCGAACTCGGGATGACCGCACTGGTGGAGACCCATTCCGCCGACGAGGTGGAGCGCGCACTCGATCTCGGCGCAACGATCGTGGGCGTCAATGCCCGAAACCTCAGCACGTTCGGTCTCGACCGCGACCTGTTCGGTGCCCTCGCGGGATCGATTCCGTCCGGAGTCATACGGGTGGCGGAGTCCGCGGTAAAGACCGCAGCGGATGTCGCGCACTATCGCGACGCGGGCGCGGACGTCGTGCTGGTGGGCGAGGCCCTCGTGACGGGCGGCGATCCGGTCGCGACTCTCAAGGAATTCCGGTCAATCTAGTGGCGCTGCGTGACGAGGTTGGACCCTATTTCGGCGAATACGGCGGACGTTTCGTCCCCGAGTCTCTGATCGCCGCACTCGACGAGCTGGATGCCGCCTACCAGGCGGCGAAGGTCGACCCGGTCTTCCGGGAAGAGCTTGCCACCCTGCACAAGACCTATACGGGTCGTCCGTCCATCATTACGGAGGTGCCGCGGTTCGCCGAGCACGCCGGCGGCGCGCGAATCATCCTCAAGCGCGAGGACCTGAACCACACCGGCTCCCACAAGATCAACAACGTGCTCGGCCAGGCGCTCATTGCCCGAAGGCTGGGCAAGACCCGGCTGATTGCCGAGACGGGCGCGGGCCAGCACGGCGTTGCGGCCGCCACGGCTGCCGCGCTGTTCGGTATGGAATGCGTCGTGTACATGGGCGAGGTCGACACCGAACGCCAGGCGCTCAACGTCGCCCGCATGCGTCTGCTGGGGGCTACGGTCATCCCGGTGAAAACCGGATCACGCACACTCAAGGACGCGATCAACGACGCGCTGCGCGACTGGGTCGCGAATGTCGACACCACCCACTACCTGCTCGGAACCGTCGCCGGGCCACATCCGTTTCCCGTCATGGTGCGCGACTTCCACAAGCTCATCGGCGAGGAGGCGCGCGCACAGGTTCTCGAACTCACCGGTGCGCTCCCGGATGCGGTCACCGCGTGTGTGGGTGGCGGCAGCAACGCGATGGGAATCTTCCACGCCTTCCTCGACGACCCGAGCGTGAAGCTCTACGGCTACGAGGCCGCGGGGGATGGGCACCTCACCGAGCGCCACGCCGCGACGATCACTCGCGGAAGGCCGGGCGTCCTCCACGGCGCGCGCAGTTACCTGCTTCAGGACGAGGACGGCCAGACGATCGAGTCGCACTCAATCTCCGCGGGTCTCGACTACCCGGGCGTCGGCCCCGAGCACGCCTGGCTCGCCGACATCGGCCGGGCCAGCTATTTGCCGATCACCGACGACGAAGCGATGCAGGCCCTGCGCCTGCTGAGCCGCACGGAGGGCATCATCCCGGCGATCGAGTCGGCGCACGCCCTCGCCGGCACGATCAAGCTCGGACAGGAGCTGGGCAGCGGTGCGACCATCCTCGTGAACCTGAGCGGGCGCGGGGACAAGGACATGGAGACCGCCGGCAAGTATTTCGACATCCTGGATGCCGCTGCCCTCGCCGACTCCGACCTCGCCGAAATACGCCCGGACGAACTCGGCACCGGGGCAAGCGAATGAGCCGGCTTGCGGCCGTCATCGCCTCCCGCAAGTCCGAGGGCGGCGGCGCCCTGATCGGGTATCTGCCCGTTGGTTACCCGGACCTCGAAACCAGTATTGAGGCGGCGGTGGCGATGGCCGAAAACGGCGTGGACGCCATCGAACTCGGCCTCCCGTACTCGGATCCAGTCATGGATGGCGTGGTCATCCAGAAGGCCACCCAGGCGGCGCTGGCCGGCGGCTTCAGGCTGCGCCACGGGTTCGAGGCCGTTGCCGCAATCACGGCTCGGGTGGACAGGCCCGTGCTGCTGATGACCTACTGGAACCCGGTCGTACAGTTCGGCGTCGATCGATTTGCGGACGAACTGGTGGCGGCTGGCGGAGCGGGCCTGATCACCCCTGATCTCATTCCCGACGAGGCCGCCGACTGGCTGGCGACCTCGGACCGCACCGACCTCGACCGCGTCTTTCTGGCCGCGCCGTCCTCCACCGACGAGCGCCTGAAACAGGCCGTCGAGAAGAGTCGCGGGTTCGTCTACGCGGTCTCGACCATGGGAATTACCGGCGCACGAGCCGACGTCGACTCCGCCGCACGCGGCCTCGTCGCTCGCCTGCGCACGGTCGGAGCAACCAGTGCCTGCGTCGGCCTCGGCATTTCGACGCCGCAGCAGGTTCGCGAGGTCCTGGAGTACGCCGACGGTGCAATCGTCGGCTCTCTCCTGGTGAGCGCACTCGCCACTGGCGGAGTGGATGCGGTTGCCGCGGCCGCCGCCCTCCTTGCGACGGGCAAATCACCCGCGCGAGCGCATTAGGCTTGCCTAGGTCTACCGACCAAGCCAGTACCAGTTATGAAAGGCGCCGGTTCGTTGTCCGCTTCCCAGCTGTTCGTCCCCATGAGCATTCCCAGTCCTCCCAAGTCCTGGGCAGACATCTACATCCCGCTCGGCTGGGTGCACAACATCATCCCCGCGGTATCCGCGGACTACCGCCTCGACATCAAGACGTACGCCCTGTGCCTGCTGGTTGGCATCATCGCGGCCGTTATCGTCACATCGCGCCGGCTCACGGCCCGCGGCGGTGAGCCGGGCGTCGTACTCGACATCGCGATTCCCGCGGTCGTTTTCGGGATCATCGGCGCTCGCGTCTACCACGTTCTCACGCACTACAACGACTACTTCGGTCCGGGAAAAGACCCGCTCACCGCGCTCTATATCTGGCAGGGCGGCATCGCCATCTTTGGATCGCTGCTCGGCGGGGCGCTCGGCGTCTACATCGGCTGCCGGTACACCGGCATCCGCTTCTGGAGCTTCGCGGATGCCCTCGCGCCAGGGCTGATCCTCGCCCAGGCGCTTGGCCGGTTCGGTAACTACTTCAACCATGAGCTGTATGGCCAGCCGACGACGCTGCCGTGGGGGCTGCAGATCGAGTCGACCAACCCCGCGTATCCGATCGGACTGCCACCGGGAACCCTGTTCCACCCGACGTTTCTCTACGAGATCATCTGGAACCTGCTCGTGCTCACCGTCCTGCTGCTGATCGAGCGCCACTATCGGCTGCGCTGGGGCAAGCTCATCGCCCTCTACTTCATCTTCTACGGGATCGGTCGGGTCTGGTTCGAGTCGATCCGGATCGACCCCAGCGTCGTCTTCCTCGGGCTGCGCACCAACGTGTGGGGGGCGATCGTCGCGATCATCCTTGGCATCGCCATCTTCGTCGTCCAGTCGCGTCGTCACCCCGGCATCGAGCCGAGCGTGTACCGGCCCGGCAAGGAATGGTCCCCGAGCGCTTCTGAGGTAGACTCCGAGGAGACCTATTCGGATAGCGACGACGACAATGATGCCGCCGAAAAGCCCGAAGTGCCGTTGAAAAGCGGCGCCGCCACAAGCGGAGCAGGCGTCTAGCTCAACAGTGCTCAATACATCGGGCCTCGACTAACAGCTACGCATCTCACAGCCCACGTATCCCGGCGCGCTGAATTCCATTCCATTGCTTGGGCCGCTGACGTCCCTTTCGTTACCAGCGTCATCGTGAGGACGGTACGTCATGGCTCTCACGCCACCCTCCGCGTTCAAGGCGGGTCTGCCCGGAGCGAGCTTTAGCTCGATCCCCGCGCAGACCGGCCTATACAACCCTGCGCGGGAGAAGGATGCCTGCGGCCTCGCCATGGTCGCGACGCTGCGGGGAACCGCTGGGCACGACATCATCGCTCTCGCGCTCGAAGCGCTGCGCCACCTCGAGCACCGCGGCGCCATTGGCTCCGATGCGGGCACGGGTGACGGCGCGGGCATCATCACCCAGATTCCGGATGCCTTCCTTCGTTCGTCGGTGGACTTCGAACTCCCGGTCGTTGGCGCGTACGCCGTCGGCATGGCGTTCCTCCCGACCGACGACGAGGAGCGCGAAGAACTCAAGTCGGGTGTCGCCGCGCTGGCAGCCGACGAGGGGCTCACCGTGCTCGGCTGGCGCGAGGTGCCTGTGAATGCCGACCAGATCGGAAACCTCGCCCGCGAGGCGATGCCGGTCTTCGAGCAGTTGTTTATCGCTTCAACGGGGTCGGCGAGCACGAGCGGAATCGAGCTCGACCGGCTCGCGTTCCGCCTGCGCAAGCGTGCGGAGCGCGAACTCGGCGCATACTTCCCGTCGCTGTCCTGCCGCACCCTGGTCTACAAGGGCATGGTCACGACTCTGCAGCTCGAGCCGTTCTACCCCGACTTGTCGGACGAGCGATTCGCCTCGAAGCTGGCGCTCGTGCACTCGCGCTACTCCACCAACACGTTCCCGTCCTGGCCGCTTGCCCAGCCGTTCAGAATGATTGCGCACAACGGCGAGATCAACACCGTGCAGGGCAACCGCAACTGGATGCAGGCTCGCCAGTCGCAACTTGAGTCCGAGCTGCTCGGCGACATCAAGCCGCTATTTCCGATCGTGACCCCGGGCGCGAGCGATTCGGCCTCGTTCGACGAGGTGGTCGAACTGCTCAGCCTCAGCGGTCGCTCACTGCCGCACTCGATCATGATGATGGTTCCCGAGGCCTGGGAGAACCAACCCGACATCGACCCGACCCGGCGCGCGTTCTTCGAGTACCACTCCATGCTCATGGAGCCGTGGGATGGCCCCGCCGCGCTGGTCTTCACCGACGGCTCCCTGGTTGGCGCCACGCTCGACCGCAATGGTCTGCGACCCGGTCGCTATCTGGTGACTGACGACGACCTCGTCATTCTCGCGAGCGAAATCGGCGTGCTCGACATTGCGCCCGAAAAGGTGGTGCGCAAGGGACGCCTCCGTCCTGGCAAGATGTTCCTCGTCGACACCGAGGCCGGCCGCCTGATCGAGGATGACGAGATCAAGGCGGAGCTTGCCGCGTCGAAGCCGTGGGGCAAGTGGCTGGATGCGGGACGGATCAACCTCAAGCACCTGCCCGATCGCGAACACATCGTGCACACGCCTGCTTCCGTCACACGTCGCCAACGCACCTTCGGTTACACCGAAGAAGAGGTGCGGATCCTGATCGCGCCCATGGCACAGAACGGCGCGGAGCCGCTCGGTGCGATGGGTTCCGACACCCCGATCGCCGTTCTGTCCGAGCGTCCGCGCCTGCTGTTCGACTATTTCGCGCAGCAGTTCGCGCAGGTCACTAACCCGCCGCTCGATTCCATCCGCGAAGAGACCGTCACGTCGATGAGCCTCGGGCTCGGTCCCGAGCGCAACCTGCTCACGGCAACGCCGGAGCACGCGAAGCAGGTCATCCTCGACTTTCCCGTGATCGACAACGACGAGCTTGCGAAGATCCAGCACATCGATCCGACGCCGGGGTCGACCCTGACAACGACGATTCGCGGGCTTTACCGGGTCGACAAGGGTCCCAAGGCCATGGAGAAGCGGCTGGCAAAAATGTGCGTGGAGGTCGACCGGGCCATCGAGGCGGGTACGCAGTTCATCGTGCTCTCGGACCGCGACTCCAACAAGGACTACGCCCCGATCCCATCGCTGCTCATGCTCGCTACCGTTCATCACCACCTCATCCGGGCACAAAACCGGATGAAGGTCGGCATCGTGGTCGAGGCGGGAGACGTGCGCGAGGTTCACCACGTCGCAATGCTGATCGGGTATGGCGCGTCCGCAATTAACCCCTACCTTGCCATGGAGACCGCGGAAGAACTGGTTCGCAGCGGCATGATCACGGGCGTGAGCGGCGAAAAGGCCGTGAAGAACCTGATCAAGGCGCTTGGCAAGGGCGTGCTCAAGACCATGTCCAAGATGGGCATCTCGGTGGTCGGCTCATACGCGGGCGCCCAGGCGTTCGAGGCAATCGGTCTCTCTCAGGAATTCGTCGACGAGTACTTCACAGGCACCACGAGCCTCCTCGGGGGTGTCGGCATCGAGGTTGTCGCCGCGGAGAACGCTGCGCGTCATTCCGCCGCATATCCGGAGGACGGCGCCGTGAGCATCCACGAGCGCCTCGGAACCGGTGGCGAGTACCAGTGGCGCCGCGAGGGC
>JAUZFP010000085.1 GCA_030838475.1 Actinomycetota bacterium | reverse complement strand
AAACGTTTTCCCGGCATGTTCGCATCCTTCAGCGATCACCCCGTTGCAACAACCACCTGAACCCAAGGACGAACGAAGGTCGATTTGCCTCACCTCGCCGAATAGCAGAGCGGAATCCTGCTAAAGTCGCTTCAACAACAGACATCCTTTAAGTTCCGTCCAGAGAGGCGGGGAAGGAGGTCAGAGTGACTGCACGCACCGTCATGCAGCCCGCTGACATCACGCGAGCGTTGACTCGGATCTCTCACGAGATCCTTGAGTCGCAGCGGACGTTTTCCGGGGTGAGTGCCTCAGGTCTCGTTCTTCTCGGCATCCCGACCCGCGGTGTGGTGCTCGCCGATCGCATCGGGGCGATTCTCGAGGGAATCGAACCGGGGTCCGGTGTTACCGGGTCGCTCGACGTGACTATGTACCGGGATGACCTCGCCGGACAACCGACTCGCGCACCCTCGCCGACCCAGATTCCGTCGGGCGGCATCGATGACAAGACGGTCGTGCTCGTGGACGATGTCCTGTACTCGGGTCGCACGATCAGGGCGGCACTCGACGCGCTCGCCGATCACGGCCGGCCGCGAGCGGTGCGACTTGCCGTTCTCGTCGACCGCGGTCACCGGGAGCTTCCCATTCGGGCAGACTTCGTTGGCAAGAACCTTCCGACGTCTCTCGACGAGAAGATCCGGGTTCGTCTCGAGGATGTCGATGGATTCGAAGGGGTGGAGATCGAATGAGACACCTGCTGAGCACGAAGGACCTCGACCTCGAGACGGCCCTGGGAATTCTCGACGTGGCAGAAGACATGGCGGATGTCGCGAACCGCGAGGTCAAGAAGCTCCCGACCCTGCGCGGCAAGACGGTCATCAACCTCTTCTTCGAGGATTCGACGCGAACCCGCACCAGTTTCGAGGTCGCCGCCAAGCGGCTGTCCGCGGACCTCATCAACTTCAGCGCCAAGGGCTCCAGCGTCTCGAAGGGCGAGGGGCTCAAGGACACCGCCCAGACGCTCGCGGCCATGGGCGCCGATGCGGTCGTCATCCGCCACTCCGCGTCTGGGGCCGCACAGGTGCTCGCCTCGAGCGGGTGGATCGACGCGGCGGTCCTGAATGCGGGTGACGGCACGCACGAGCATCCGACCCAGGCGCTGCTCGACGCGTACACAATGCGCAAGCGGCTGCACGGGGACAGGTCGCGTGGCAAGAGCCTCGACGGTCTCGGGGTCACGATCGTCGGCGATATCCTGCACTCGCGCGTGGCGCGTTCCAATGTCTGGCTGCTGAACACGCTCGGCGCACACGTGACGCTGGTCGCACCGGCCACTCTGCTGCCCGCCGGCCTCGACGGCTGGCCCGTGACGGTGGGATACGACCTCGACGCAGCCGTGGACTCGAACCCCGACGTCGTCATGATGCTGCGCATCCAGGCCGAACGGATGCACGCGGCGTTCTTCCCGAACACGCGGGAGTACTCGCGCCAGTGGGGGCTGGACGACGACCGACTGGCGCGCCTGCGTGCCGATACGATGGTGATGCACCCCGGGCCGATGGTTCGCGGCCTCGAAATTTCGGCCGCCGCCGCCGATTCCTCTCGATCGACCGTGCTCGAACAGGTCGCGAATGGGGTTTCGATAAGGATGGCCGTGCTCTACCTGCTGCTCGCGAGTGAAGGCGGTGCCGCGTGAACTTTGTGATTGTCGGCGCGACACTGCCGGACGGAAAATCCGCCGATCTTTTCGTGACCGACGGGGTCTTCGCGACGGAGGCGGCCAGGGGAGCGACGACCATCGACGCCGCCGGCCTGACCGCCCTGCCTGGCCTGGTCGACCTGCACACCCACTTGCGCGAACCAGGGTACGAACAGAGCGAGACGATCCTGACCGGGTCGCGCGCGGCTGCGGCCGGCGGCTTCACCGCGGTTCACGCCATGGCAAATACGTCCCCCGTCGCCGACACGGCGGGCGTGGTCGAGCAGGTTTACTCGCTCGGAGCCCAGCACGGGTACGTCACCGTGCGCCCGATCGGTGCGGTGACGATGGGACTCGCTGGCGAACGGCTCAGTGAGATCGGAGCGATGGCCGGGTCCCGTGCGCGAGTCACCGTGTTCTCGGACGACGGGAAGTGCGTCTCGGACGCGCTCCTGATGCGACGAGCCCTGGAATACGTCAAGACCTTCGGGGGAGTCATTGCCCAGCACGCCCAGGAGCCGAGACTAACCGAGGGCGCACAGATGAACGAGGGTGCGCTGTCCGGCGAGCTCGGTCTGGCGGGCTGGCCCGCGGTCGCCGAAGAGTCGATCATTGCGCGAGACGTGCTACTGGCTCAGCAGGTCGGCGCCCGGCTCCACATCTGCCACGTCTCCACTGCGGGCTCCGTGGATGTGGTGCGCTGGGCCAAGGCGCGCGGAATCGATGTCACCGCCGAGGTGACACCACACCACCTGCTGCTCACTGAGGAGCTCGCCCGCAGCTACGACTCCCGCTTCAAGGTCAACCCGCCACTGCGACGCGAGGAGGACGTCCACGCGCTGCGCGGCGCCCTCGCGGACGGCACGATCGACATTGTCGCGACCGACCACGCCCCGCATCCACTCGAGTCCAAGGAGTGCGCCTGGGACGAGGCCTCCTTCGGCATGGTGGGCCTCGAGTCGGCACTCAGCGTGGTGCAGTTGGCGATGGTGGACGCAGGCCTTATCGACTGGGCGGATGTCGCGCGCGTGTTCTCGTCGAAGCCGGCGGAAATCGGGGGGCTGGCTGGCTACGACCACGCGTTCGTCCCCGGCGGTACGGCAAATCTCACCCTCTACGATGCCGCCCACCAGCGCGTATTCGGTCTCGGTGACCTTCGCGGCAAGGGACTCAATACGCCGTACCTCGGACGGGAGCTTCCGGGTCGCGTCGTCGCCACGATTCACAACGGCTACCCGACCGTGCTCGACGGGGAGCTCGTCGACGCCGCCACCGTCGCCGCAGACGCTGTCAACTACACCTCAAGGAATCCCAGTGCTTAGCGCCACGCCGCTCAATACCATCCTCACGATCAACATCGATGACAACGCCACGCGCACCACCCTGTTGAACTACGTTCTTCTCGGTTTCATCGTGGTTATTGCCCTCGCGATCCTGGGTTGGTTGGCTCGTCGTCGACGCCAGCGGGACATCCCGAAGCCGGTGCCGATGCCTGCCGATATTGGCTCACTCCACGGCGAGTTCGAGGGGTTCTACGTGTCGACCACGCTCGACGGCCAGCCGCTGAATCGCGTCGCGGTGCGCGGCCTCGGATTCCGCTCGCGTGCCACCATCGCTGTCGCGGATCGGGGAGTCGTGCTCGCCCTGCCCGGTAACAACGTGTTCATCCCCCGCGAAGACCTCCGCGAGGTCACCCGCGCCAACTACACGATCGACCGCGTCGTCGAGCCAGGCGGGTTGGTGCTCCTTGCCTGGCGGCTCGGTGAAGTGAACGTCGACAGCTACCTGCGCGTCGAGAAGACGGAAGAACTCGTCTCCGCGATTGGCACGCTGTTGCCGAACGCGGAGCTTCACAACAACTCTGGAAAGAAGGCCTAGTGGCGATCGACCCGGCTGTGCTCGTGCTCGAGGATGGCACCCGCTACCTTGGACACGCCTACGGCGCCCGTGGGCAGACCTTCGGAGAGGTCGTCTTCGCGACCGGAATGACCGGATACCAGGAGACCCTGACCGATCCGAGCTACGCGGGGCAGATCGTGGTGATGACGGCCCCACATATCGGCAACACCGGCGTGAACGACGAGGACCCGGAGTCGTCGCGAATCTGGGTATCGGGCTATGTCGTGCGGGATCCTTCGCGCATCGTGTCTAACTACCGCGCGACCGGTTCCCTCGACGCGCAACTCGTCGAGCAGGGTGTCGTCGGGATCAGCGGTATCGATACCCGAGCAATCACTCGTCGACTGCGCGACGCCGGCGTCATGCGTGGCGGCATCTTCGCGGGCGCCGATGCGGCCCTCGCGCCCGAGGCCCAGCTCGAGCTCGTTCTCGGTTCGGCGTCGATGGTGGGCCTCAACCTGTCGTCGCTCGTGTCCGCCGCCGACGGCTACTCCTTGCCCGCGGAGGGTGAACGCATTGGCAGCGTCGCCGTTCTGGACCTTGGTGTGAAGACCTCCACGCTGCGCTACCTCGCCGCGCGAGGATTCGATGTCAACGTCGTCCCGCAGACAATCACACTCGATCAGCTGCTCGCGGCCAGGCCCGATGCCGTCTTCTTCTCGAACGGCCCGGGCGACCCAGGCGCGTCCGACCGTCACGTCGAACTGCTGCAGGGCGTGCTCCGCGAGGGCTTGCCGTTCTTTGGCATCTGCTTCGGCAATCAGCTTCTTGGACGGGCACTCGGCTTCGGTACCTACAAGCTCCCGTTCGGTCACCGCGGTATCAACCAGCCGGTCGTGGATGTCGCGACCGGACGCACCGAGATCACCAGCCACAATCACGGCTTCGCGGTGGATGCGCCCATCGGCGAGATCACCGAGTCGCCCGCCGGGTTCGGCCGGGTCGAGGTCAGCCACGTCAACCTCAACGACAACGTGGTCGAGGGACTCAACGCCCTCGACATTCCCGCCTTCTCGGTGCAGTACCACCCGGAGGCCGCGGCCGGACCGCACGACGCCAACTACCTGTTCGATCGATTCCGAGATCTCGTTATCTCGAGCAAGGCCACGAGCTAATGCCGAAGCGGACAGATATCAACTCGGTGCTGGTCATCGGATCCGGCCCCATCGTCAT
>JAUZFP010000038.1 GCA_030838475.1 Actinomycetota bacterium | reverse complement strand
CGGTCACCCTAAGTGGGGACTGCCCGGGGTACAGGGCGGGCGCATACCCTCTGGAAGTGCACCGTCGCGCCAGGGAGAACCAATCATGAAGTCTGCATCACGTCGTTTTGCGCTGCCCGCGCTCGCGTTGGCGCTCGCGTGTCTCACGCTGACAGCCTGCTCCTCCGGAACCGGGGGAGGCGCTGCGGCCAACGTTGGAGCCGCAGACGGCGTCGTGAAGATCGAGGGCCCGCTGGTCGGGACGGATGCGACTCGACTGGAGAAATCGTGGGCCGGTTGGGAAAAAGCCAACCACATCAAGATCCAGTACACGGGTAGCGCGAATTTCCAGGAAAACATCGGCGGCGAGGCGCAGCAGGGCAATACCCCCGACCTCGCGATCTTCGAACAACCCGGACTAGTCAATGATCTGGCGAAACTTGGCTACATCCAGAAACTTCCGGCGAGCGTGAAGTCGACCGTCGACTCGACCTTCCCCGCGCAGTGGAATGCCTACACGACCGTCGATTCGGTCGACTACGCGGCACCGCTTCTCGCCAAACTCAATGGCTGGGTGTTCTACTCGCCGGACGCATTCCAGAAACTTCACATCACGATTCCGACCACCTGGGACGAACTGCTCACCCTGACCGGTCGGCTCCGGATCAACCTCGACCAGCCGCCCTGGTGCGAGGGTTTCGCCTCCGACTCGTCCACCGGCGCAGCGGGTGAGAGCTGGATCAACGACATCGTTCTCCGCGAGGAGGGTCCCGCCGTGTACGACAAGTGGGTCACCCACGAGATCAAGTTCAGTGATCCCTCCATCCAGAACGCACTTTCCCAGGCTGGGGACATCCTGCAGAACGCCCCCTACGTGAACGCGGGATTCGGTGGAGTCGCCTCGATCAACACCACGTCGAGTACGCAGGTCGCGAGTGCGCTCGAGAGCGGCAAGTGCGTGATGACCGTTGAGTCATCCGCGTTCCTCGATGACCTGCAGACGACCAGCAACGGTGTCGTCACAATCGGCCCCCAGCAGAAGATCTGGGCGTTCATGCTTCCGCCGAGCAAGGCCGGACCGACCCCGTTCACGGTGAGTGGTGACTTCGTCGCCGCATTCTCGAACGACTCGGACACGGTCAAGGTTCAGAACTACCTGGCCAGTACGGCGTGGGCAAAGAGCCGGATGAAGCTGGGCGGCGCAATCAGCCCGGCCAAGACGATCATCCCGTCGGACGCTCCCGACCTGCTGCTGAACGCATCCGTGTCGCTCATGCAGAGCCAGCAGGCGACCATCCGTTTCAGCGCCAGCGATCTCATGCCGTCCGTCGTCGGTGAGGGAACCTTCCTCTCCGGCATGGTCGACTGGATCAACGGCACGCCCACCGCCAAGGTGCTCGCCACGATCGACGGGTCCTGGCCCAAGAACTAACGCCTGTTCGCTGCGGGCGTTCGGTTCCCCGCATTTCCGGGTCAGCCGAAGCGCTTAGGGTAATTCGGTGAGCATGCATGGTGGTGGTGGTGGCCGAGGCGGCGGTGGTGGCCGCGGACGGCTCGCTTTCGGCGATGTGAAGTCTCAGCGCGAACTCAACGCCAGCGCCCCAAAGGTCGAGCACCTCCTGCGTCGCATCGGCGAACTCTTTGTTCCCTACCGGCTCGCCCTCTCGATCACCATCGCGCTCGTACTGGTCAGCGCGGCACTGAGCGTCGCGCCGCCCCTTCTTACTCGCCAGCTGTTTGACGTCGGGTTGTTCCCGAAGCACGGCCAACCTAATGTTCCCGTTCTGGTGACGCTGGTCTCGATCATGGTCGGACTCTGGATTCTCTCGGCCGGGCTCGGCGTGTGGCAGACCTACCTCACGGCGACCGTCGGCAACTCCGTCATGGGTGCGCTCCGCATCCGGCTGTTTACCCACCTCCAGCGCATGGAGCTCGCGTTTTTCACCAAGACGAAGACCGGTGTCATCCAGTCCCGGCTGCAGAACGACGTCGGCGGCGTCGCGGGCGTGCTCAACAACACGATTTCGAGCGTCATCGGAAACACGGTGACCGTCATCGCGGCACTGGTCTCGATGATCATCCTGAGCTGGCAGATGACGATCGTCGCCGTCATCCTGCTCCCGGTTCTCGTTGTTGCGCAGCGCAGGGTTGGGCAGGTGCGCGCGCGCATCGCCACCAAGACGCAGGAGTCGCTGAGCGACATGAGCGCGATCACGCAGGAGGCTCTGAGCGTCAGCGGAATCCTGCTGGCGAAGAGCTTCAACCAGCAGCCCGCCGAGATTGCACGGTACGAGGCCGAGAACCAGAACCAGATCGCCCTGCAGGTTCGCCAGCAGATGAGCGGCCAGTGGTTCTTCGCGATGGTCGGTATCTTCCTCTCCGTCATCCCGGCCGTCATCTACCTCGTCGCGGCCTGGCTCATCACCCACAACGTCGCGGTCACGGCCGGAACGATCGTCGCGTTCACAACCGTGCAGGCGCGGGTGACCTTCCCGCTGATGGGCCTGCTGCGGGTCGCGCTCGACCTGCAGACCTCGCAGGCGCTCTTCGCCCGAATCTTCGAGTACCTCGACCTGCACCCGGCGATCGTCGACCGTGCGAACGCTCGCCCGGTCAACGCCGCAGAGGTCGGAACGGTCGCGTTCGACAACGTCGTGTTCAGGTATCCGGATGCTGGCCAGGAGACGCCACCCACGCTCAAGTCGGTCTCGTTCGCGATCGAGCCCGGGCAATACGCGGCATTTGTCGGACCATCGGGGGCGGGCAAGACGACGGTCTCGTACCTCATCCCTCGATTCCACGATGTCGAGGCCGGTCGTGTCGTCTTCGCCGGCGACGACGTGCGCGAACTCCAGCAGGACAGCCTGGTGCGCAACATCGGAATCGTCAGCCAGGAGACCTATCTCTTCCACGCGACCATCGCGGAGAACCTTCGGTACTCGAAACCGGATGCGACGGACGACGAACTGGTCGCCGCGGCACGTGCCGCGAATATCCACGACACCATCGTCAGCTTCCCGCTCGGCTACGACACTGTCGTCGGCGAGCGCGGCTACCGGCTCAGCGGTGGAGAGAAGCAGCGGGTCGCAATTGCTCGCGTTCTGCTTAAGGACCCACCCGTGCTCATCCTCGATGAGGCGACGAGCGCACTCGACACCATCTCGGAGCGCATCGTGCAGTCGGCCCTCGACGAGGCCGCTCGGGGACGCACCACGATTGCGATCGCCCACCGCCTTTCGACGGTCATCGGCGCGGACGTCATCTTTGTTGTTCAGGGCGGCGAGATCGTCGAGACCGGCACCCACTCGTCGCTCCTCGCGGCCGGCGGCGAGTACTCGCGACTGTTCGCCGAGCAGGCCGGGACGCTCAGCGCGCACTAGCCTGTCGGGATTGTGCCCGCACTCGATAGGCTCTGGTCAGCTAGCCTGCTCAGTCCCCGAGGAGTCCGTACTTGTCCACCGGAAATGTCGTGTCGCCCCAGGTGGCGCCGGCGATCCCGGATGGTCAGGGGCGAGCCCGTCGCAGCGGACTGAGCATCCGTTCCTCGATCCTCATCATGCTGCTCCTGGTCAGCATCATCGGGGCGCTCGTGGTGGCGGCGATCGGCTACCAAAACGGCAGTGGGCTGTTGAGCACGCAGGCCAACAACAACCTGGTGCAGGTGCGCGACTCCCGGATCGATCAGGTGCACACACTGTTCACCACCATGGAGCATTCGCTGGTGCTGAGCGCGCACGGCGACAGTGTCATTGGCGCGACACGGGCGTTCAGCGCGGGATTCGACGCCCTCGGCAAGTCGAAGATCACCGACGATCAGTCGTCGGCGCTGACCGCGTACTTCACGGACCAGTTCGCCCCGCGACTGGCCAGGGCGACCGGCTCGATCGTCGACCCATCCACGTTCGTGCCGAGCGGCCCCGCGGCTCGCTACCTGCAGGCCAACTACACGATCACCTTCGCGACACCGGCCGCAGCGCTCGCCGCTGGGGACCCGGGCGACGGCAGCGACTGGAGCGCGGCCAACGCCCGCTACCAGGACTACTTCCGCCGGATGACGACGCTCGAGGGCTATGGTGACGCCATCCTCATCAGCGCCAACGGGGACATCGTCTACTCGGCCAAGAAGGGCGTCGACCTCGGCACCAGCCTCACCCGCGGACCGTACGCCCAGTCGGAGCTGGCGACCGCGTGGTCAAGCGCGATGAACAGCAACCTGCCGGATTCCGTCAACCTGAGCGACTACGAGCGGTTCGCCCCAGAACTGGACGCGCCCACCGGCTGGGCCGTCGCCCCGGTCGTGTCCAACGGGACGGTTCTCGGCGCGCTCGCCGTGCAGCTGCCGACCGCGCGTCTCGACGCCGTGATGACCGACAACCGCGACTGGAAGGCCGACGGGCTCGGCGCGACGGGCGAGACGTACCTCGTCGGAGACGACCAGCTTCTGCGGTCATCCTCGCGCGAACTGCTCGAGGACCCAAAGCTTTACAGCAGGGATGCACGCTCGGCCGGTTTGCCGGCAGCGCAGGTGGCTAAGGCCGTCGCATCCCACAGCGTTCTGCTGGTGCAGCCCGCTCGCACGCAGGCCGTCGCGAAGGCGCTCGAGGGCAAGACCGGAGTCGTCACCGCGCCGGGTTATCTCGGCGGGCAGGTGATCTCCGCCTATGCGCCGCTCGCGGTCGACGGGGTGAACTGGGTCATCGTCGCGCAGATCGATCGTGACGAGGCGTACGCGCCGTCGGCGGTCTTCGCGCGCGATCTCGGGCTGACCGTCGCGGTCATAGCCCTGATCGTGTGCCTGCTCGCCCTGCTGTTCTCGCAGATCATCGTGACTCCGTTGCGCCGACTCCGAGTGGATGCGCAGCGCATCTCCGCGGGCGAACTCGGCGTGCAGGTCGCCGTCGGCCACAGCGACGAGTTCGTTGAGCTCGGTAACGCCTTCAACAGCATGAGCCTCAGCCTCCAAACCAAGCAGGCCCTGCTTGAGGCGAAGGAACAGGAGCACGAGCAGCTGCTGCTTTCGCTCATGCCGGAGCCGGTGGCGAAGAAGTTCCTGAACGGTGCGACGACCATCGCGCAGGACCACGGTGAGGTGACCGTCTTCTACGCCGACATCGACGGCTATGAGGAGTACGCGGCGACGCTCGGCACCGAGAAGGGGCTCACGCAACTCAACGACCTGCTGCACAGTCTCGACGATGTTGCGGAGAAGCACGGCGTGGAGCGCGTCCGGACTACGCGACACGGCTACCTCGCCAGCTGCGGCATGACGATCCCACGCGTCGACAACGCCCGCCGGATGGTCGCGTTCGCGATCGAGGCGCAGAAGGTGCTCGACCGGTTCAGTGCGCAGAACGGCGCGAAGCTCACCATCCATGCCGGCATCGACACCGGGTCGGCAACCAGCGGACTTGTGGGTAAGTCCCGCATCATCTACGACCTGTGGGGCGACACCGTCAACCTGGCATTCCGTTTGCAGGGGGACGCGGAGATCGACGGCATCATGATGACCCAGCGCGTCGTCGACAAGATGCCGGACACGGTCGTCGTCGTCAAGGCGGGCACGCTCGACACCTCGCAGGGGGAGATCCGGATCTGGCGGCTCGACCTGGAGAAGACGACCCGTGTTTGATTTCGTCACCCAGTCCTGGTTCGTCCCCGCAATCATCGTGGTGGTCGGCCTGCCGATCGTGATGATTGTCCTCACGGAACTGCACGGGGCGCTCGTGCGCAGCGGTGCTCACGGTACCCGCGTGGTACTCCTTCTTCGTAACTTCGTCGCACCGACCGGCGCACTGCTGCTGCTTCTCGCGCAGACCGCGGACGTCGGGTCGCCGACGGTCAACTGGGTTCGCATCGTCGCCACCATCTTCGGATTCCTGGTCATCCTCGCGCTCCTCGGCGGACTGAACCTCGTCATCTTCGAAACGGCGAAAACGGGCAGCTGGCGCAGCAGGGTGCCCTCCATCTTCATCGAAGTCGTCCGGGTCATCCTGATCGTTGTTTGTCTCGGTGTGCTGTTCTCGGTCGTGTGGCATGCGGACGTCGGTGGGCTGTTCGCGGCGCTCGGTGTCGGCTCGATCGTGATCGGTCTCGCGCTGCAGAACGCGGTCGGTGGTGTGGTCAGCGGACTCCTGTTGCTCTCGGAGGCGCCCTTCGAGATCGACGAGTGGATAGTCGTGGATGGCGTGCGCGGCCAGGTGGTCGAGGTCAACTGGAGGTCGGTGCACCTGATGACCGTCAATGGGCTGCTCATCGTTCCGAACTCGTCGCTCGCCGACAGCACGTTCCTCAACATCACGAAGGGTGACGGACCCTTCACCAACGACATCTACGTCCACTTCGCGAACGAGGACCCGCCGCAGCTGGTCATGGACGTCTGCGACCAGACCGCGAACAGCCTGCCGATGATCTACCCCGGCCAGTCCGCGACGATCTCGACGTGGGGTAAAGGCAAGTACGAGGTCGAGATCCCGATCACGAGCCCGGCGCTCAATGGAAAGTCGATCCGGATGTTCAACACCCGGCTCTGGTACGCGGCACGTCGCGCCGGCCTGCACCTGGATAAGGAGTGGGGCGATCCGTTCCAGACCCCGGAGCGACTGGTCGACGCGGTGAAAACGTTCGCGGGCGCCCTGTATCTGGCGACGGCCGACATCGAGACTCTCGCCGAATCGGTCTCGATCGAGCGCTATGGCGAGGGCGAGATCATGCAGCGGCCGATGCTGGTGCCGGATGCGATGCGCTACATCATCAACGGAACCGCCTCCCTCACCTATCCGGCGCAGGGCGGGGATATCGTCATCGAGACTCTGTCCCACGCGAGCGTGCTCGGATTGACCGCGCTGACGCGTCAGCCGGTCGTCACCACTGCGGTTGCCCTCACCGATGTCGAGGTGCTCAAGGTTCCCGTGGCGGTGCTCGACACCCTGGTCAAGACCCGACCGGATCTCGCCCGCGACATCGGGGTCGAGCTCGACCACCGCAGGGCGCTCGCCGATGCAGCGCTGAAGGCGGTCGGCGTGGCGGAGACCGAAGACTCGAGCATGATCGCGTAGCTCGCGATTCGAGGTCGGGATCAACAACTTCGGACCCATGGCGGCCCGGCAGGCGGGTTAGATTGGTCGCGATGACGAACCAGACAACTCCCGGCGGCCCTCCGCGAATTCGACCGTGGTACGTGAAGCTCGCGTATGTTCTCGCGTCCTGTGCGCTCGTCTATCTGGTCGCCGCGATTCCTGTCGGTCCGGGCGGCGGAGGCATCCTGCGCAGCACGCTCGCGTTCGTCCTGGTCATCCTCGGCGCTCGGGCGTTCCGCGGGCCGGACGAGGACAATTCGCCGCGAGCCTGGTGGCGGATGACCGCCCGAGTGCCGGCCGGCCTGGTGCTCGGTTCCCTGTGCGCCTTCGTCGCAATCTTCAGTGCCGTCGGCTACGTCGGCCTCACCGCGTCGACGCTCGCCCACAAGGATGTCGTCGATCTTCCGGCCCTGCTCATCAACGCCGTCCTCGCCGCAATCCTGTCCTACCTGTATTTCGGTTCAAGTCGGAGAATTGTTCTGCAGCGTCGCGCGGAAATACTTGCGGCCGCGATGAAGGGTCGATAGCCATGACGGAAACCCCGGTGATCAGGATTGTCGCCGCGGTCATCCTCAACGCCGCCGGGCAGTTGCTTCTCGTACGCAAGCGCGACACCGAGACCTTCATGCAGCCGGGTGGCAAGTTCGAGGAGGGCGAGACCGGCGAGGATGCGCTCAGCCGCGAGCTTCGCGAGGAGCTGGGCTTCGAGCTGACCGCGAACGATTTCCAGTACGTCGGGCGCTTCTCGGCGAAGGCCGCGAACGAGATCGGCCACATGGTCGACTGCGACGTCCACTTCACCGTCATCGAGACGGAGGGCGTCGTCGCATCCGAGATCGAGGAGCTGCGCTGGATCGATCCGGTGAGTATCGACGACGTCGCCCTCGCACCGCTGACCAGCAAGGTGATGCGGCCGTACATCCTGACGATGTCGTCCGCGATCCTGAATCGCACCAACACCTAAGGCTCCGTAACACTCAATTTGCCGCTGGTAGATTGAGCGCACCATGAAGTACGCGAACTCGGTGCTCGACCTGATCGGCAACACCCCCCTCGTGCGACTGACGAGCATCGCCAAGGGCTACAAGCCCACGATTCTCGTGAAGGTCGAATACCTGAACCCGGGCGGGTCCTCCAAGGACCGCATCGCGGCCAGGATTATCGACGCCGCGGAGGCCGAGGGCAAGCTGAAGCCGGGCGGAACCATCGTCGAACCAACCAGCGGAAACACCGGTATCGGGCTGGCGCTGGTCGCCCAGCAGCGCGGCTACCGCTGCGTGTTCGTGCTCCCCGACAAGGTCGGCGAGGAGAAGCGCAACGTGCTGAAGGCGTACGGAGCCGAGATCGTCGTGACGCCGACATCCGTGGCTCCCGACAGCCCGGAGTCCTACTACTCCGTAAGTGATCGGCTCGCCCGGGAGATCCCCGGCGCGTTCAAGCCGGACCAGTACTCGAACCCGAACGGACCGCTGAGCCACTACGAGTCGACCGGCCCGGAGATCTGGCGTGACACCGACGGTAAGGTCACCCATTTCGTCGCCGGCGTCGGCACCGGCGGTACGATCTCGGGTGTCGGCAAGTACCTCAAGGAGGTCTCCGACGGCAAGGTACAAATCATCGGCGCCGATCCGGAGGGATCGGTGTACTCCGGCGGAACGGGTCGCCCGTACCTCGTCGAGGGCGTCGGCGAGGACTTCTGGCCGAGCGCGTACGACCCGACCGTCGTCGACGGGATCATCGCCTCATCCGACGCCGAGTCCTTCGACCTGACCCTGCGCCTGGCGCGCGAGGAGGGCCTCCTCGTCGGCGGGTCCAGTGGACTCGCGGTCGCGTCGGCGCTCAAGCTCGCGGCGGATCTCGGGGAGGACGACGTGGTGGTCGTGCTGCTTCCGGATGGTGGACGCGGCTACCTCGGCAAGGTTTTCAACGAGCAGTGGATGCAGTCCTACGGTTTCACACAGGTCTCGGACGAGCGCACGGTCGCGGACCTCATCCGCCTCAAGTCGGGCGAGATGCCCGACCTAGTGCACGCGCATCCGTCGGACACGGTTCGCGACGCCATCCAGATCATGGCGAAGCACGACGTCTCCCAGCTTCCGGTGCTCACCGCCGAACCGCCCGTTGTGATCGGAGAGGTCGTCGGCGCGCTCGCCGAGGGCGCCCTGGTGGAGCTGGTGTTCAGCGGGTCAGCGAACATGACCGACTCGATTGCGGAATTCGTGGGTGCCCCGCTCGGTTTGATCGGAGTGCACGAATCGGTTACCCAGGCGCGTAAGGCGCTCTCCACCGCGACGGCGCTACTCGTCGTCGATGATGGCAAGCCCGTCGCCGTTCTCACCCGCACCGATCTGCTCAACTACCTATCGAACTAACACACCCCCGCAGCACAAAACAGCAAAGAGACCAAGTGCCAGACAACTCCAAGCCCTCATCGCAGGGCTTCTCCACCCGCGCCATCCGTGTCGGGCAGGAATTCGATCCGACGACGGGAGCGGTCGTTCCCCCGGTCTACCTGACGTCGACGTTCGTTCAGGATGGGATCGGCGGATTCCGTGGAGGGTACGAGTACGCCCGCGGCGGCAACCCGACGCGCACCTCACTCCAGACTCTGCTGGCCTCGCTCGAGGGCGGTGCGCACGCGTTCAGCTTCGCGTCCGGGTTGGCCGCGGAGGACTCCCTCCTTCGCGCCATCCTCAAGCCGGGCGAACGCGTGGTGATGGGCAATGACGTTTACGGCGGAACTCACCGCCTCGTCAATCGCGTCTTCGTGCCATGGGGCGTCGGCCTGGTGACCGTCGACATGAGCGATCTCGACGCGGTCCGGGATGCCGTGGCCGCGTCGTCGACCCACGTGCTCTGGATCGAGACCCCCAGCAACCCGCTCATGAAGATCAGCGACATTGCGGCCCTCGCCCAGATCGGACACGACGCCGGTGCGCTCGTCGTCGTGGACAACACCTTCGCCTCGCCCTACCTGCAACAGCCCCTCTCGCTCGGCGCGGACGTGGTCGTGCACTCGACGACCAAGTACATCGGCGGACACTCCGACGTCCTCGGCGGCGCCGTCATCCTGAACGATGACGAACTTGCCGAGAAGGTCGGGTTCCTGCAGTTCGGTGTCGGCGCGGTGAGCGGCCCGTTCGACGCCTGGCTGACCGTGCGCGGCATCAAGACCCTGGCGCTGCGCATGGAGCGGCACTCGTCCAACGCGCAGGCGATGGCGGAGGCACTCGTCGGTCATCCCGCCCTCGATGCGGTGTACTACCCCGGTCTGCCGGACCACCCGGGCCACGATGTCGCCGCGAAGCAGATGAGCGCGTTCGGCGGCATGCTGTCTGTCGCGCTCAAGGGTGGCAGTGTCGCTGCGCGAAAGTTCGCGGAGTCGACCGAACTCTTCCAGCTCGCCGAATCACTGGGCGGCGTCGAGTCGCTGATCGGGTATCCATCGGAGATGACGCACGCCTCTGTGAAGGGGACGGCGCTCGAGGTCCCCGACAACGTGGTGCGCCTCTCGGTCGGCATCGAGGACGAGGCGGACCTTCTCGCCGATGTGCTCGGGGCACTGCCGAAGTCATAACCGTGCCCTAGCTGGTTCATAGGATTGGCATAGGGAGTTTGCCGAAGCTTTCGGCATGAATACTTCGACCCCGCGTCCGTCTTCTGAACTCCCGCCGACCCTCGAGGTCGTCGTTCCCGTCTACAACGAGCAGGCCTCGCTCGAGCGGAGCGTGCGAACGCTGCACGAGTATCTGAGCGCCGAGTTCGACATCCCCTGGCGAATCACGATCGCCGACAATGCGTCAACGGATGCGACCCTCCAGGTCGCGACGCTGCTGACCTACGCCCTCGATCGCGTCGGCGTGCTGCACCTCGACGAGAAGGGTCGCGGCCGAGCGCTCAAACGGGCCTGGCTGGAGTCGAGCGCGAAGGTCGTCGCCTACGTGGATGTCGACCTCTCCACCGATCTCCGCGGCCTGCCTCCGCTGATCGCGCCACTGCTGTCCGGTCATTCGGACATCGCCATTGGCACGCGGCTCGCCTCATCCTCGCGCGTCACCCGCGGCGACAAACGCGAGTTCATCTCCCGCTCCTACAACTTCCTTCTTCGGCGCGCGATGGGCGCACGCTTCAGCGACGCCCAGTGCGGGTTCAAGGCGATGCGCGGGGATGTCGCCAGAAAGCTGCTCCCGCTGGTCGAGGACACCGGCTGGTTCTTCGACACGGAGTTGCTGATTCTCGCCGAGCGCAGTGGGATGCGTATCCACGAGGTCCCCGTCGACTGGGTGGATGACCCGGACAGCCGAGTGAATGTCGTCGCGACCGCGAGGGACGATCTCCGCGGGATGTGGCGGGTCACGCGCGGGCTGGTCTCGGGCCGCATCCCGGTCGACCGGGTCTACGAGGAGCTGGGGCGGCATCCGTTCGCCGCACCGCGACCGCCGTCGTTCTTCGGACAGGTGGTGCGCTTCGCCGCGGTCGGCATTCTTTCGACGGCGGCGTACGCGCTGCTCTACCTGGCGTTCTCCGCCGTGATGCCGGCGCTGGTGGCGAACTTCCTCGCCCTCATCGTCACGGCGATCGCGAACACCGCGGCCAACCGTAGGTTCACGTTCGGAGTTCGCGGCAGGTCGAGGGCGATGACCCACCAGTTCCAGGGACTGATCGTGTTCGGCATCGCGTGGCTGATCACGACCGGATCGCTGCTCGAGCTGCACGCCATCAACCCGAACGCGAACTCGACGGCCGAGCTGATCGTGCTGACCTTTGCCAATCTGCTGGCGACCGTGTTGCGGTTCGTCCTCTTCCGTGTCTGGGTGTTTCGCTCTCAGCGCGAGCCCATCCACACGTCGGATCTCGCAACGCGCGAGACCTTCAGCCGAGACAGCCTTTCGAAGGTGGAGTCCTCCTACCCCGAGTCTTCCAACAGAAGGACGGTGAACGCATCATGACTACCTCGACATCCGCCGTGCCCGTGCAGACGGGCGTCCGCACCAGCGGCTTTGCCAGCTGGACAAGGCGCATCGTGCGCGGCTCGGCCACGACGGCACGCTGGGAGCGCCCGTCGTTCCTCGGCCTGCTGCTCCTGACGGGCATCCTCTACGTCTGGAACCTGGCCTCCAGCGGATGGGCGAACTCGTTCTATTCCGCGGCCGTGCAGGCCGGGGCATCCAACTGGGAGGCGTTCTTCTTCGGCTCCTCGGATGCCGCCAATTCGATCACCGTCGACAAGCCGCCGATGAGCCTCTGGTTCATGGACCTGTCGGTGCGGCTGTGGGGCTTGAGCTCCTTCAGCATCCTGCTGCCGGAGGCGCTGATGGGCGTCGCCACGGTCGCCGTCGTCTACCTGACAGTGCGCCGGTCGTTCTCGGCGCGAACCGCGCTGCTCGCGGGCGGGGTGCTCGCGCTCACACCGGTTGCGGCCCTGATGTTCCGCTTCAACAATCCGGATGCGCTGCTCGCGCTCCTGATGAGCCTCGCCGTGTATTTCACGGTCCGCGGCATCCAAAGCGGCAAGCTGCGTTGGGTGCTGTGGGCGGGCGCGATGGTCGGGTTCGGGTTCCTGACCAAGCAACTCCAGGCGGTGGTCATCCTGCCCGCGCTCGCCGGTATCTACATGATTGCGGCACCGGGCAACTGGTGGCGGAGGGTCTGGCACCTGTTGCTCGCGCTCGCCGCGGTCGTCGTGTCGGCCGGTTGGTGGGTGGCGATCGTCGAGCTGGTTCCGGCGAGCATGCGGCCGTACATCGGCGGCTCGCAGACCAACAGCTTCCTTGAGCTGACGTTCGGCTACAACGGCTTCGGTCGTCTGACCGGCAATGAGACCGGGAGCGTCACGGGTGGTGGCGGCGGTGCGACGACAACCAGCGGGCAGTGGGGCGCCACGGGCATCCTGAGGATGTTCGAGAGCGCGACCGGCGGCCAGATCAGCTGGCTGATCCCGGCCGCCCTGGTGCTCGCCCTCGTGGCGTTCATCGTGATGCGTGGCAAGCGCACGGATCTTCGACGCGCGACGCTGATGATCTTCACAGCATGGTTCGTGATCACCGGCCTGACGTTCAGTTTCGCGGAGGGGATCTTCCACGACTACTACACGGTCGCGCTCGCTCCAGCGATCGCGGGGACCGTCGCGATTGGCGCATCCGTGCTGTGGTCGTATCGAACCGAACTCTGGTCGCGGATCATCGCCGCGGTCGTCGTGCTTGGCACGGTGACCTGGGGTTTCGTGCTCCTGGACGAAGCCAGTGATTGGCTGCCGTGGCTCAAGTGGGTCGTCGTCGCTCTCGGGGTAGTCGGTGCTGTGCTTCTTCTGCTTTCGCAGCGCGGACGCCGGATGGCCGGGGCGACGATCGCCGTCGCGCTGACCGCATCCCTGCTCGCGCCCGCGGCGTGGACGCTGGATACCGTGCTGACCGGCCACAGCGGCTCAATCGTCACGGCAGGCCCCACGGTCGCCAGCTCTGGCTTCGGTGGCGGCGGTGGAGCCCCGGGCGCTGCGGGTGGCCGGGGTGGGTTTGGTGGCCCTCCCGGTGCTCAGGCACAGGGTGGCGGCGCACCCACGCGAACCGCCCCCGGCACGGGTGGTGCCCGCGGTGGCGGCGTGGGATCGCTGCTGGGGAGCAGCAGTGTCAGTACGGCGCTCGCAACCCTGCTCAAGACCAATGCCTCCAGCTACAAGTGGGTCGCAGCGGCGGTCGGCTCGAACAGTGCGGCGGGCTACCAGCTCGCGACGCAGGAGGCGGTCATGCCGATCGGTGGCTTCAACGGAAGCGACCCATCGCCAACCCTCACCGAGTTCAAGGCGGATGTGGCGAAGGGCTACATCCACTACTTCATCGGCGGTACCGTCGGCGCCGCAAACGGCGGCTCCAGCGCGTCGATCGCGATCGCCAACTGGGTCGCCGCGAACTACACCGCGACGACCGTGGGAGGGGTGACGCTGTACGACCTGACGAAGTAGATCAACGAGCGGGCTCGACACCAGCGGGTGGTGTCGAGCCCGCTTGGCGTGGGCCGGTCGTCCACTTTGCAGTAGATGCTGTTCCTAAGCAAGTTTGGAACATCTGCTGCAAAGTCGATGGGTCTGTTGGCGCGGTTCGCGCTGACGGGGGGAGTCCGCACCAACTGCTTGGCGCGAGTTGGCGGCGACGTGGCAGGGACGGCGTGGTCGCCCGTCTGAGGTCGCTGACAGACTGAACTAATGACCACCGAAGTTCTGCCGCCCGCCGCCGACGTGCATCCTGGGCGACTGGGTCTGGTCCGGGCGTCGGCCCTCTATGTTGCGGCGGTGCTCGGAACGGGCATCCTCGTTCTGCCCGCGCTCGCAGCGAAAGCGGCCGGACCGGCATCCATGTTGTCGGTGCTCGCCGTCCTGATTCTTTCGATTCCGCTCGCGGGAACCTTCGCGGCCCTGGCGTCGCGATATCCGGATGCCGGCGGAGTCGCCACCTTCGTTCAACTCGCTCTGGGCAAGACGGCATCACGAATGGCCGGCTACTGGTTCTTCTTCGGTGTCGCGGTCGGTGCGCCAGTTGTCGGCATCCTGAGCGCGCAGTATGTCGTCGCGGCAATCTACGGCGAGCACGCGGCCGTCCCGCGATGGCTCATCGTCGTCATCGGTCTGCTCATCTACGTGCCGCCGTTCGTCGTGAACGCGTTCGGGGTGCGGGTGTCCGGCTCGCTGCAGCTCGTGCTCACCGGCATCCTGATCGTTGTCGTGATCGGAGTAGTGGCGCTGACTCTGCCGGAGGCGAAGGTGTCCCGGTTCACACCATTCCTGCCGCACGGCTGGCTCGGCGTCGGCGCCGGGGTGAGCCTCTTCATCTGGGCCTTCGCCGGATGGGAGGCCGTTACCCACATCGCCGGCGAATTCAAGAACCCGCGCCGCACCATCCCGCTCGCCACGGCCATCGCGATCGCGACCGTCGGCATCGCCTACCTCGCGCTCCAGTTCGTCACGGTCGCGGTGCTCGGCACCCACAACACCTCCGCCGTACCCCTGCTCGGGCTGGTGGCCAAGGCTGCTCCGGGCTACGGCCCGTGGATCATCGCCGGAATCGCCCTCGTCGTCACGATCGGCGTCCTCAACATCTACCTCGCCGCATTCGCGAAACTGGGGAGCGCGCTCGGGCGCGAAGGTCACCTGCCGAAGTGGATCGCCCGCGGCTCCCAGGCGGGCGAGGTCCCACGGCGAGCTCTGCTCGTCGTCGGCATCATCGACCTCATCTACTTCATCCTGCTCATCGTCACCGGCTTCGACCTCACCCCGTTCATCCTCATCAACACCAGCTGCATGGTCGCCGTCTACGCTCTCGGCATGATCGCGGCGGTCCGGCTTCTGAAGCGGTGGAGCGTCGGCTGGTGGATGGCCGTCATCTCCGTCGTCCTCGTTGCTGGCCTTCTCGTCCTCGCCGGCTGGCACCTTGTCGTCCCGGCGGTGCTCGCTCTCGCGGCCGTGCTCGTGACCGTCTACAAGAGGCGAAAAAGCAAGAGGAGCACAATTGCCTGAGTCACGTCGGTTCGTCGAACTGAGCCACGTCATCCGCGAAGGGATGATCACCTACCCGGGGCTACCCGCGCCGACGATTGAGCCATTCCTTACGCGCGAGGATTCGAAGGATCGCTACGCGCCCGGCACCGAGTTCGCCATGGACATCATCACGATGATCGGCAACACCGGAACCTACCTCGACAGCCCGTGGCATCGGTACGAGGGCGGAACCGACCTGGCCGGGCTCTCGCTAGAGACGCTGGTCGACCTGTCGACCGAGGTCTTCCACCTCGAGGGCGGCCGCGCCATCGAGGCATCGCTGTTTGCTGGGAGGGACCTCGAGCGAAAGGCGGTGCTGCTGCACACCGGCTGGGACTCGCGCTTCGGAACACCCGCGTACGCCTCGGGCGCGCCGTACCTCTCACCCGGCGGGGTCGACTATCTCATCGCGGCCGGCGTCGCGCTCGTCGGCATCGACTCGCTCAACATCGACAACACCGAGGGCACCGGCGAGCGACCCGCACACACGCGACTGCTCGCCGCGGGCATCCATGTCGTCGAGCACCTCACCAACCTCGGCTCGTTGCCGGACTCCGGCGCTCGCTTCACCGCGACGCCCCCGCTCATCGAAAGCTTCGGCACGTTCCCGGTGCGGGCGTTCGCGCGCCTGGCCGACTAGCGGGCGTACTGCTCCCGGATCACTGGTCGATAGTCGGGCGCCGGACTCGCCGTCTGCTCCACAGCCCACGTCGGGCGCGATCCGCTCAGCGACCAGGCCGCCTGCACCGCGGCACCGAAGGCGACATACTCGGCCGGCTCGGGAACGACCACGGGAACGTCGAAGACCTGCGCGGCGATGCTGGAGACCGCGGGGTTCTGCGCGGCTCCTCCGATGAGCAGCAGTCGCTTCGCAACGACGCCCTGCGCGAGCACGGCGTCGAGGCCGTCGGCAAGACCGCAGAGCATGCCCTCGATCGCGGCGCGCGCGAGGTTCTCGCGCGACGTGGATGCGAGCGTCAGCCCGCTGAGGGTCGCCGTCGCGTTCGGCAGGTTAGGGGTTCGCTCGCCCTCGAAGTACGGGTGCAGCACGGCACCACCCGAGCCCGGCTCCGCGGCGAGTGCAAGCGCGCCCAGCTCGTCGTGGCTCACACCCAGCAGGCGGGCGATCGCGTCGAGGACACGCGCCGCGTTGAGAGTCGCGACGAGGGGGAGGTACGCGCCCGACGCATCCGCAAACCCGGCGACGGTCCCGGTCGCG
Organism: Actinomycetota bacterium; assembly: GCA_030838475.1. Lineage (GTDB taxonomy): Bacteria > Actinomycetota > Actinomycetes > Actinomycetales > Microbacteriaceae > Galbitalea. The sequence goes on along the minus strand of JAUZFP010000038.1, from coordinate 17,764 downwards.
TCCCGCGACGGGGTGTCGGTGACCGCGAAGACCGTTCCGCTCGTGCCGATCGACACGACGACATCGCCGTCCGCGGCGCCCAGCCCGAGTGCGGCGCCGGCGTTGTCACCGGCGCCAACTCCGACGATCGTTGTCGAAAACTCAGGCAATCCGTCGAGGGTGCCCGCGGTGTCCCCAGGCCCGAGCACGCGCGGCAGGATGACGTCAGACGAAACTCCTGAATTTTCGACGCGTCGGAGGGCGCGGGCGAGGAGGTCCAGGTCGTACTCGTTGGTGACCGGATTGAAGTAGCAGGTGCCGCTCGCATCGGAGCGGTCGGTGGTGAGCTCGGTGAGCACCGGATTGGATGGCCCGAATCCGCGCAGCCGCCAGGTCAGCCAGTCGTGGGGGAGCGCGACGGCCGCGACCTTTGCGGCATTCTCCGGTTCGGCGTCCGCGAGCCAGCGCAGCTTGGTGATCGTGAAGGATGCCACCGGAACCGAGCCGGTACGTTGCGCGAACTCTGCTGCGCCAACCTCGGCGATCAGGTCGAGCGCGGCCTGCGCTGAGCGCGTGTCGTTCCAGAGCAGCGCCGGTCGAATGACCTCGCCCGATGCATCGAGCACGACCATCCCGTGCTGCTGGCCGCCGATCGAAATGGCCGAGACATCCGAAAGCCCGCCGGCATCGGCGATCGCGGCCTGGAGCGCGTCCCACCATGCCGCGGGGTCGACCTCGGTGCCCTCTGGATGGGAGGCCCGGCCGGTGCGCACGACCGTGCCGGTCTCGAGGTCGCGAACGACAACCTTGCACGACTGTGTCGACGAGTCGACTCCGGCAACCAGCGTCATGGTATTTCCTCCAGTGAAAGAGTTGAGGTGAGGCACATCGACCTTTAGATCATGCCGGAAGGTCGATATGCCTCACCTCACGTGATGGCGCGAGGTTTTCGGGTTACCTCGCGCCAAGCAGGTGCTCGGTCGCGAGCTGCTGCAGTCGCACGAAGCCGAAACCCTTGCCGTTGTAGTACGGCGCCGGGTCGAAGTCCTCGAACGCGGACCGGTCGGCGAGCAGGTCGTCGTAGGTCTCGCCCTTGGCAAGTGTGGGCGTCGACAGCTCCGGCACGCTGGATGCGGCGAGCGCCGCCTGTACCTCGGGGTCGGCGCGGAATGCCGCCGCGCGCTCTTTGAGCATCAGGTAGTTGGCGATGTTCGCGCGAGCTGAGTCCCAGACGCCGGTCTCGTCCTCGGTGCGCGAGGGCTTGTAGTCGAAGTGGCGCGGGCCGTCGTAGGCCTGCCCACCATTCGGCCCGCCGTTTTCGAGCAGGTCGACGAGGGCGAACGCGTTGTACAGGTCGCCGTGTCCGAAGACGAGGTCTTGGTCGTACTTGATTCCGCGCTGGCCGTTCAGGTCGATGTGGAAGAGCTTGCCCTGATACAGCGCCTGGGCGATGCCGGAGGCGAAGTTGAGTCCGGCCATCTGCTCGTGTCCGACCTCGGGGTTGATGCCGAACAGGTCCGGCTTCTCGAGCGTCGAGATGAACGCGATGGCGTGACCGAGGGTCGGCAGCAGGATGTCGCCGCGCGGCTCGTTCGGCTTCGGCTCGATGGCGAAGCGGATGTCGTAACCCTTGTCGGTGACGTACTGGGCGAACATGTTGACGCCCTCGCGGTAGCGCTCGAGCGCCATCCGGATGTCTTTGGCGGAGTCGTACTCCGCACCTTCGCGGCCGCCCCACATGACGAAGGTCTTCGCGCCCAGTTCGGCTCCGAGGTCGAGCTGGCGGAGCGCCTTGCGCAGCGCGAAGCGTCGAACGTTGCGGTCGTTGGAGGTGAACCCGCCGTCCTTGAAGACGGGGGCGCTGAAGAGGTTGGTGGTGACCATCGGGATACTCAGGCCGGTTGCCTCGAGGGCGCCCTTGAGGCGGTCGATCTGCTTCTGGCGGTCGGCATCCGATGAACCGAACGCGAACAGGTCGTCGTCGTGGAACGTCAGCCCGTATGCGCCGACCTCTTTGAGTTTTTCGACAACGTGCACGATGTCCATCGGTGCGCGGGTCGGGCCGCCGAACGGGTCGGCGCCGTTGTAGCCGATGGTCCAGAGGCCAAAGGAGAACTTGTCTGCGGGGGTGGGTGTCAAGGCCATGGAAATCGCGCCCTTCAGCGTATTCGATGATTTGTTGTTGTTTAGAACATATTACAGGAGAATGGATCCTGCACCAACAAGGAAAGTATCGTTCGGTTTTCCGAAAGAAGTTGTCAGTATGGATACGATCGCACCATGTCGATAGAAGAGCTTCCGCCGCGCGTAACGCTCGCCGAGGTGGCCGACGAGGCAGGCGTTTCGCTCTCGACGATCTCGAAAGTGCTCAACGGGCGTCGGGATGTCGCGTCCGCGACCCGCGCCCGCGTGGAGAACCTGCTCGAACAGAACGGCTACCGCCGCCGCGGAAACGAGCGCAGGGAGTCCAGCCTGCTCGAGGTCGTCTTCCACGAACTCGACAGCGCCTGGTCGATGGAAATCATCAAGGGTCTCGAGAATGTCGCGCGCGAGAACGACATGAGTGTCGTGCTCACCGAGAGCGGCAACCGGCACGCGCCCGGCCCGGAGTGGATCTCCGGAGTGCTGCGCCGTCGCCCGGTCGGCGTCGTTCTGGTCTTCTCCGACCTCGCACCCGAACATAAGCAGCAGCTCAGCTCACGCGACATCCCGTTCGTGATCATCGACCCCGCCGGCGACCCCTCGCCGGGCGTGCCGTCGGTCGGCTCGGCCAACTGGGCGGGTGGCCTAGCGGCTACTCGGCACCTCATCGAGCTCGGGCACAAGCGAATCGCCATGATCACGGGCCCAGAGGACATGATGTGTTCTCTCGCCCGCCTTGACGGCTACCGGTCCGCAATGAACACCGCCGGCCTCACCGTCGACCCCGCGCTCATCCGCTTCGGTGACTTTCACGTCGACGGCGGTCGGCTGGCCGCGATCGAGCTGCTCGCCCTGCCCGATCGCCCCACCGCGATCTTCGCGGGCAGCGATCTGCAGGCGCTCGGAGTGCTCGAGGCGGCGCGAGCGGCGGGGATCCGCGTTCCCGAGCAGCTCTCGATCGTCGGCTACGACGACGTTCCGCTGGCGCAGTGGTCGAGTCCCAGCCTGACCACCGTGCACCAGCCGCTACAGAAGATGGCGGAGGAGGCGGCCCGTCTCATCCTGCGGCTGCGTGACGGAGCGGATGCATCCGGCTCCCGCATGGACCTCGCAACCCACCTGGTGGTGCGCGACAGCACCGCACCCCTCGTGGTCGAGTAGCGTTTCGAGCATGATCAATGGCAGTGCGGACTACCGCGACTCCGGGCTCGAGTTTCCTGCCGACTTTCTCCTCGGATCCGCGACCGCCGCCTACCAGATCGAAGGCGCGTTCCAGGAGGATGGCCGCGGCCCATCCATCTGGGATACGTTCAGCCACACGGCCGGCCGCACCCTCGACGCGGACACCGGCGACGTCGCGGACGACCACTATCACCGGGTCAACTCGGACCTGGACCTGATGAAGCGGCTCGGGCTCGAGGCGTATCGGTTCTCGATCGCGTGGACGCGCATCCAGCCGTCAGGCTCGGGCAAGCCCCTCGAAGCCGGCCTGAGTTTCTACTCGCGCCTCGTCGACGGACTCCTCGACCGCGGCATCAAACCGATCGCGACGCTCTACCACTGGGACCTCCCGCAGGAGCTCGAGGACAAGGGTGGCTGGCCGGAGCGCGACACGGCGCTGCGGTTCGCCGAGTACGCGTCGATCGTCGGCGATGCCCTGGGCGACCGCGTCGCGGTGTGGACGACCATGAACGAGCCCTGGTGTGCCGCGTTCCTCGGCTACGGCTCGGGCGGGCACGCACCGGGACGCACCAGCGACCTTGCCGCACTTCGCGCGGCGCACCACCTCAACCTCGGGCACGGCCTGGCCCTGCAGGAGCTCCGTCACGTCGTCACCAAGCCGGACGCGCAGTACTCGATCACGCTCAACTTCCACGCACTCCGTGGTGAGGACAACAGCTCGCCCGAGGCCATCCGTCGCATCGACGCGCTCGGAAATCGCAGCTTCACGGGGCCGCTGTTGCACGGCGAATACCCCATCGACCTGCTGCAGGACACCCACGCGATCACGGACTGGTCGTTCGTGCAGCCCGGTGACCTCGAGACCATTCACCAGCCGATCGACTTTCTCGGCGTGAACTTCTACTCCACCGCGACGGTGCGGATGTGGGACGGAAAGTCCGACAAGCTCACGAACGACGGTCATCGGGACGTTGGCGGGTCGGCGTGGCCGGGCAGCAGGAACGTCGAGTTCCTTCCGCAGCCGGGACCGCTCACCGCCATGGGGTGGAACATCGCTCCCGAGGCGCTCGAGGAGTTGCTCGTCTCGCTCTCGCAGGAGTTCCCGAAGCTACCCCTCGTGATCACCGAGAACGGTGCAGCGTTCGACGATGTGGAGGTCGAGGGTCGAGTGCACGACCAGAAGCGGGTCGACTACCTTCGTCGCCACTTCACGGCCGCCCACCGGGCGCGCGCACGCGGGGTCGACCTGCGCGGCTACCTCGTCTGGTCGCTGCTCGACAACTTCGAGTGGAGCTACGGCTACTCAAAGCGATTCGGGCTGGTGCGCGTCAACTACGAGACGCAGGAGCGCACGGTCAAGGACAGCGGGCTCTGGTTCGCCGAGCTGATCGAGACCCGGCGAATCCCCGAGGGTCGCGAATGAGCATCCCCACAGCCCCGGATGGCCGGGGCAACAGCGATGTGCGGCGGCACAACCTGTCGCTGGTGCTTCGCCTCGTTCACCAGTCGCGCGGAGTCCCGCGCTCCGCACTCACCCGGAGCACCGGGCTCAACCGGTCGACGATCGCCGCGCTCGTGGGCGAGCTGGTCGAGCGCGAACTGCTGGTTGAGGCGGAACCGGATGCGAGCAACCAGGTCGGCAGGCCGAGCCCGCTCGCGCTTCCCGGCCCGCGGCCAATCGCCTTCGCGGTCAACCCCGAGATCGATGCGATCACGGTGGGAGTGGTCGGACTCGGGGCGACCGTGCTCCGTCGCATCCGACACCCGCTCGCGCAGAGCCCGTCCGTCTCGGACGCGGTCATCGTCACCGCGCAACTGATCGACCAGCTGCGGGGCGAGTTCGGCGACGGTCACACCGTGCTGGGAATCGGGGCCGCGATTCCGGGGCTGGTGCGCGCCAAAGACGGTGTCGTCCGGCTTGCGCCGCACCTACACTGGATCGACGAGCCGTTTGCGGCGGAACTCGAGGCGGCCACCGGCCTGCCGGTCTTCGCGGCGAACGATGCCAACCTCGGCACTCGGGCGGAGAGCATCTTCGGCGCCGGGCGCGGAGTCGCCGACCTGATCTACCTGAACGGCGGGGCGAGCGGCATAGGCGGCGGCATCATCTCGGGCGGCCGAGCACTCACCGGCGTCGAAGGCTACGCGGGCGAGTTCGGGCACACCGTTGTCGCGACCGCGGGCGCGGTCTGCCACTGCGGCGCCGTCGGGTGTCTCGAGACCGAGGTGAGACGCGACCGGCTTGTCGCGCTAACCGGGCTCACGGATGTCGACAGCGACGAACTCGAGGCCGCGCTGCTCGCCGGCGACCGGGTGGACATCCGAACCGAGGTACTGCGACAGACCGACTTCCTGGCGGTCGCGCTGCGCAATGCCGTCAACATCCTGAACCCCAGCACGATCATCCTCGGCGGATTCCTCGGCTCGCTCTACGCCGTCGCACCCGAACAGCTCGATGCGCTCGTGGCGAGCCAACCACTCGCGGCGTCGGCCGAAGCGGTGTCCGTCGTGCGATCCGCACTCGGCGTCAACCGGCTCATGATCGGCGCGGCGGAGCTTGCCTTCGCATCGGTGCTCGAGGATCCATCGTCGTTCGTTATCGGGGAGACCTAGGGCGTGACCTCGATCGTTCATCCTGGCGACGCGCTGAGCGGTCGCCAGCGGCTCGTCTACGTTCTCGTGCTCGGCGCCCTCACCGCGCTGGGTCCCTTCACCGTCGACCTCTACCTGCCCTCGCTGCCGGACGTTCAACACGAGTTCGCGGTCACTCCGGCACTCGTCCAGCTGACGCTGAGCGCGACCACGATCGGCTTCGCTCTCGGGCAGTTGCTGGTCGGACCGTGGAGCGACTCGGTGGGCCGCAGGATTCCGCTCATCGCGGCGACCATGCTGCATGTGGTCGCAAGCATCCTCGTGGCGCTGTCACCGAACATCGAGCTGCTGATCGTGTTCCGGGTGCTGCAGGGCTTTGGCGCAGCCGCGGGTGGTGTCGTCGCCGTCGCGACGGTGCGCGACCTGTTCGGCGGCTACCCGCTGGTTCGGATGCTGTCCAGACTCGCCCTCGTCTCTGGCCTCGCTCCCGTGATTGCGCCGCTCGCCGGGTCGGCCCTGCTCCTCGTGTTTCCGTGGCGGGGCATCTTCTGGGTGCTCGCGGGCTATGGCCTGGTCGTCGTGGCCGCCTCGATCGTCTTCATCGTCGAGACGCTGCCCCAGCATCGTCGACGGGAACCGGGCGCGACGACCGTGGGTGAACGCTATCGGGCGCTATTCCATGACCGACAGTTCGTCGGCATCGCCATCCTGAGCGGGATGATCTTCAGCGGACTCTTTGCCTATCTCACGACCTCGCCCTTCCTGTTCCAGGATCACTTCAACTTCACACCGCAGCAGTATGGGTTGCTGTTCGCCGTGAACTCGGTCGGCATTATCGTCGGTGTGCAAAGCAGTTCCCGGATTGCCCGCCACGTGGGCCCGCAGTGGATCCTCGCGTTCGCGACGGCGGCACTGCTCCTGGCGGCGACCGTCATCGTGGTTGACGGGCTGCTCGACAACGGGCTGTGGGGCATCCTCATTCCGCTGTGGTTCTTCATCACCGCGTGCGCGTTCTGCTTCCCCTGCCTACAAGCGGTCGCGCTCGCCCACCACGGGGCGGAGGCGGGGACGGCGGCATCCGTGCTCGGGGCGGCCAACTTCGGTCTGGCCGGGCTGATCTCGCCCCTGATCGGCCTGTTCGGCGTCGGCACGTCGATCCCGATGGGAGTCATGATGATGTGCACGTCGGTCGCGGGCATCCTGTCCCTTTGGCTGATTGTCCGACCGAGAACGGTCGCGGCGCTCGAACACTAACGAACACGAGATGCTCTTCAACGTTGTAATCTTCGTTATCTGGTCGCTCGTGCGATCACCGTGCGAAAGGACGTCGAGTGGCAGTCACCATGCACGACGTTGCCAACCTCGCCGGCGTCTCCATCAAGACCGTCTCGAACGTCATCAACAACTATCAGTACCTCAAGCCGGAGACGAAGCGCCGCGTCCAGGACGCCATCGACGCACTCGGTTATCGCCCCAACCTGTCCGCCCGCGGACTGCGCTCGGGGCGCACGGGAGTCATTAGCCTGATCATTCCTGACCTCCGCAACGCGTACTTCGCGGAGCTCGCCGACGAGGTCATGCGCGCCGCGGATGCGAAGGGCCTCTCGGTCATCATCGAGCAGTCGAGCGGCGATCGAGAGCGCGAGTTGAATCTGCTTACCGGGCCTCGAACGAGCATGGTCGACGGCATTCTCTACAGCGTGCTCGGTCTCGAGGAAGACGACGCGCACCTTCTCGATCGCATCGAAACACCCATGGTGCTTCTGGGCGAACGAATCTTCCATGGCCCCACCGACCACGTGACGATGCGCAACTCGGAGTCGACAAAGGCGGCGACAAGCTATCTTCTCGGGCAGGGTAGGACCCGGGTCGTCGCGTTTGGCGCGCACCGCGGCGAGGTCATTGGATCCGCCGGCCTTCGACTCGCGGGCTATCGCGAGGCGCTCGCCGAGGCGGGCGTCCCCTACGACGAAGCTCTCATCAGCGAGGTTGGCGGCTGGTATCGGCTCGAGGGGGCCCAGGCCATGCAGAAGCTGCTCGCATCCGGTGTCACCTTTGACGGAGTAGTGGCGTTCAGCGACGTGATCGCGCTCGGCGCGATGCGGGTCATGCAGGAGGCCGGGATCCGAATTCCGGAGGACGTTGCGGTGATCGGATTCGACGACATCGATGAGACGCGCTACACGCTGCCGACCCTGTCCACCATCGACCCCGGGAGAGCGGAAATCGCACGAGTGGCGGTCGACTACCTGCAGGAACGAATCGCGCAGGGAGCGCGGGCGATCCCGCCCCGCGAGTACTTCGCCGATTTCCACATCGTCGAGCGCGAATCGTCAGCGGTACTGGCGTAAACGTTTCGTACTCATACCGATTTCGCGCGGCGGCTTGACACGGGGTCGATCGTCTCTGCATGATGTCTCTACAACGTTTACCTACAACGTTGTACAAATTGAGAATCCCCCACGCTCCTCGAGCGATATCTTCCGCGCACCACTGATTCTCGGCACCACCTTTTGACAATGAAGTCCACCCCAATGAAGGGAAACACAGTGAAGAAGAAAGCACTTCTCGCGGCTCTCACCGCGGTAGCCGTGGCCGGTCTACTGGCCGCATGCAGCACCGGCGGAGGCTCGACCACCTCGTCCGGTACAAGCCCCAAACTCTCGAACTGTTCAAACAAGTACGTGTACCCGAAGGCCCCGGAGGTTTCGGTGTGGGGTTGGTACCCGAACATGAAGCTCGTCGTCGACAACTTCAACAAGCTTCACAAGGACGTTCAGATCTGCTGGAACAACGTTGGCCAGGGCGGCGACGAGTACACCAAGGTGCAGACCGCCATCACCGCCAAGAAGGGCCTGCCGGACGTCGTCATGCTCGAGGCGGACCACCTCGCGACTTACGAGATCCAGGGCGCTCTCGTCGACATCTCGAAGCTCGGCGCCGACAAGGTCAAGAGCAACTTCTCGGCCGGCGCCTGGAATGACGTGTCGGGCGCAGGCGGATCGGTTTACGCCGCACCCGTCGATGGCGGACCGCTCGCTCTGATTTACCGCACCGACATCTTCAAGAAGTACGGCATTACGCCTCCCGCGACGTGGGACGAGTACGCGGCCGATGCCGCGAAGGTCAAGGCTGCCGGCGGCCCGCTGTTCGGCGACTTCGGTGCGAACGTACCCGCGCTGACGATGGCGCTGCAGATCCAGAAGGGTGCAAACCCGTTCACCTACAGCTCGGCCGATGGCAAGAAAATCAAGATCGATCTGGATGACAAGACCTCGCAGGATGTCCTCAACTACTGGGCCGGTCTCGTCGCGAACAAAGAGGTCGGTACATCCGACCAGTTCACGACCGACTACATCTCGGGCGTCGTCGGCGGCAAGTACGCCACCTACGTCTCGGCCGCATGGGCTCCCGGTTACCTGACGGGCGCTGGCGTCGGCAAGGGCGCATCCAGTGGCGTCTGGGCTGTTGCCCCGCTGCCGCAGTGGGACACGTCAAACCCGGTCCAGACCAACTGGGGTGGTTCGGCGTTCGCCGTGACCAACCAGGCGACGGACAAGAAGCTGGCTGCTGAGGTCGCTCTCGGTATCTACGCGGACCCGGCATCGCTGAAGGATGGCTGGACCAACCAGATCATCTTCCCGCTCAACCAGTCCATCCTGAAGTCCGACGCGTTCCTCTCGAACCAGTCCGCCTTCTTCAGTGGCCAGACCGCGAACAAGGACGTGTACGTCCCCGCGGAGAACGCCTACAAGGGAATCAACTACAGCCCGCTGACGGTGTACTACTACGCACAGCTGCAGGCCGAGTCGACGAAGATCAACCAGGGCAAGGAAACGGGCTCACAGGCAGCCGCTGCCGTGCAGGCCAGCCTGGTGAAGTACGCACAGGGCCAGGGATTCACAGTTACCAAGTAGTTCGATAACTGGTTCTCTTGGCAGGTGAGGGTCGGTGTCCGATTTCTGAGACACCGGCCCTTGCACTCCCTCCCATTTCAACGCAAAGGAGCACGGGATGGCTAACGCAGACGCCACGCTGGCGGGATCGCCGGCACGGGCATCAACCCGGACGATCACGCCGCGACGCGGGTCGAAGGCCGGCGAACGGCGTCGAGGTCGAGTCGGCTGGCTATTCATCGCCCCCTTCGCGATCGTCTTCATCGTCTTTCTGATCGCGCCGCTCGCCTATGCGTTCTACCTGAGCCTCTACACCAAGGGCCTCGCCACAGGTGGCGTGCCCGTGTTCAGCGGCCTAGACAACTACATCCAGGCTTTCACCGATCCGGTCTTCCTCGGCGGTGTTCTCTTCGTCGCCCATTTCGCGCTCGTGTTGATCCCGGTGCAGATGGTCATCTCGCTCGCCGTCGCCCTGGTGCTCGACGCGATCGTAACGCGCTTCACCCGGTTCGCTCGGCTGATGATCTTCCTGCCGTACGCCGTGCCCGCCGTCATCGGCGCACTCATGTGGGGCTTCCTGTACAGCCCGAGCTTCGGGCCGCTCACCCAGCTCTTTGGCGCCAATGCGCCCTTCCCGCTGAGCCCCGACAACATCTTCTACGGGCTCATGAACGTGGTGACCTGGCAGTGGGCCGGCTACTACATGATCATCATCTACGCGGCGCTGCGCGGCATCGATCCAACGCTCTACGAGGCGGCCCGGATCGACGGCGCTAACGCCTGGCAGGTCGCGTGGCGTATCAAGGTGCCGATGGTGTCGTCCGCGCTCGTTCTGATTCTCGTGTTCGCCCTCATCGGCACGCTCCAGTTCTTCACCGAGCCGGCCATTCTGACCCAGGTATCAAACGGCTCGATCACCCTCGGATTCACGCCGAACATCTACGCGTTCAACCAGGCATTCCAGTACTCGAACGTGAACTACGCCTCGGCGCTGTCGTTCTCCCTTGGAATCGTCGTGTTCATTGCGGTGTACATCTTCTTATTCGCAACCCGCAAGCGAGGGGGGTTCCTGCGATGACCACCGCGCGCATTACTCTCGCCTCGACAACCCGGCCAAAGACGGCCAGGGGTCGGCGCCGGCAGTCCGATGGCAGCCGCGTGTTGCCGTACATCTTCCTCGGGATCCTCATCGTCTACTTCCTGATTCCGATTTGGTGGCTGTTCGTCGCGAGCACCAAGGATGTGACCGGTCTTTTTCAGGGCACCTCCGGCGCACTCTGGTTCGACAAGAATTTTGCCCTCGGCTCAAACCTCGCGGACCTCTTCACCTACAACGACGGTATTTACCTGCGTTGGCTCGGCAATTCGGTGTTCTACTCCCTGACCGCGGGCGTCGGGGCGACCATCCTTTCCGTGTTGGCGGGGTATGGATTCGCCAAGTTCCGGTTCTTCGGTCGCCGCTTCTTCTTCGCGGTTCTGCTGGGCTCGGTGATGGTGCCTCTGACCGCCCTCGTCATTCCCGACTTCATCCTGCTGTCGGACCTGAACCTGACCGACACGATCTGGGCGGTCATCCTGCCCTCGCTGCTTAACCCGTTTGGCGTCTATCTGATGCAGGTCTACATCAAGGATGCCGTGCCCGAGGAGTTGCTTGAGGCGGCCCGAATTGACGGCGCGGGGGAGTTCCGCACCTTCATCCAGGTGGCGTTCCCGCTCATGCGGCCCGCCTTCGTGACCGTGCTGCTGTTGTCAATCGTCGGGACCTGGAACAACTATTTCCTACCGCTCGCCATGCTCCAGAACACCCAGCTCTACCCGATCACCGTCGGAATCGGCCTGTGGGAGGGCCAGGCGTCGGCCAACAACGGCGGCGGCCATTCGCTCTGGGGACTCATCATCGTCGGCGCGCTCGTCTCGATCATCCCGCTCATCATCGCGTTCCTCTCCCTCCAGAAGTACTGGCAGGGCGGGCTGTCCATCGGCGCCGTGAAGTAGAGCGAACCCGCTCGCAGGCCCAACCACATCGTCCACCCAAGTAAACCGAAAGCGAACCATGCCACAAGCCCAGCTGACCCTCGACCCGCACTTCACCGTCGGGGTGGTCAATCGCCGACTCTTCGGGTCATTCGTCGAGCATCTCGGTCGATGTGTGTACGACGGGATCTACGAGCCAACCCACTCGACCGCGGACGCGCAGGGCTTCCGCGAGGATGTGCTCGAGCTGGTACGGGAGCTTGGCGTTTCAACCATTCGGTACCCGGGCGGCAACTTCGTTTCGGGATTCCGCTGGGAGGACGCGATCGGACCCAAAGACGAACGCCCGGCCCGACTGGATCTTGCCTGGCATTCGACGGAATCGAATGAGGTTGGGCTCGACGAGTTCGCGGGCTGGCTGGACAAGACTGGAAGCGAACTGATGTACGCGGTCAACCTCGGCACGCGTGGTGTGCAGGAGGCGCTCGACGTGCTCGAGTACACCAACATCCGCTCGGGCACGAGACTCTCGGATGCCCGGATCGCGAACGGGCACCCTGAGCCGTACGGCGTGAAGATGTGGTGCCTCGGCAACGAGATGGATGGTCCGTGGCAACTCGGACATCGCTCGGCGGACGACTACGGCAAGATCGCGTCCCAGACCGCGAAGGCCATGCGGCAGCTCGATCCCTCGGTCGAACTCGTGGTCTGCGGCTCGTCTAGCGCACAGATGCTGACCTTCGGATCGTGGGAGCACACGGTTCTCGAGCACACGTATGAGGACGTCGACTTCATCTCCTGCCACGCCTACTATGAGGAGCTCGACGGCGACACCGGCAGCTTCCTCGCATCCGCCGTCAACATGGATCACTTCATCGAGTCGGTCGTTGCCACCGCCGACTCCGTGGGCGCGGAGCTCAAGAGCAAGAAGAAGATCAACATCTCGTTCGACGAGTGGAACGTCTGGTACATCTCGCGGTACCACAACGTCGACAAGATCACCGATCTCGAGTCCTGGCCGGTTGCCCCGCGGTTGCTCGAGGACAGCTACTCGGTGGTCGACGCGGTCGTCGTCGGCAACCTGCTCATCTCGCTCCTGAAGCATGCCGATCGCGTGACCTCCGCATCCCTCGCCCAACTGGTTAACGTCATCGCGCCGATCATGACGGAGCCGGGCGGCGCGACGTGGCGGCAGACCACGTTCTTCCCGTTCGCGGTCACCTCGCGACTCGCGGTCGGATCCGCGCTCGAGGTCAAGCTCGAGTCGGACACCTACGTGTCGGCCACGTACGGGGAGGTCTCGACGGTCGACGCCGTCGCGACGCACGATGCCGAGACGGGCAAGACCGCAATCTTCCTGGTCAATCGCAGTCAGGATGCTCCGACGACCGTGACGATCGATGTGAGTCACCTCGGGCCGGTATCGATCGTCGAGACGCACACTCTCGCGGACGACGACATCTATGCGAAGAACACCGTCGCGGATCAGGAACGAGTCGCGCTTCACCCGAACGAGACGACGACGATCTCGGAGGGCAGCCTGACCATCACGCTTCCGGCGGTATCGTGGACGGCCATCGCACTCGCCTGAGTCGCCTCTCGAGGCGCCTCCTCGCGGGAGCCCTCGGACTGGTGGTCGCTGTGGCTCTTTCGGGATGTTCGGGCGGATCCTCCCGTCTGACCGTGAGCGGTGACCTCGCCGCGCACGACCCGGACATCATCGTCGGTACCAACGGCACGCCCTGGTACGTGTACTCGACCGGTGACGAGTCGATTGGCGACGGCAACATCGAGATTCGGTCATCCGCCGACGGGCACGACTGGAAGCTGATTGGGACCGTCTGGAAGAAGAAGCCAGCGTGGCTGACCAAGACCGTCCATGGGGTCAGCAACCTGTGGGCGCCCGAGCTGTTTCACCACGGGAACACCTGGTACCTGTACTACGCGGCATCGACATTCGGGTCGAACAACTCGGTCATCGCCCTCGCCACCAACGCGACACTCGATCCGCACAGCGCGAAGTACAAGTGGGTCGATCGCGGCGTAGTGATCGCGTCCCACAGCGCCGACAACTACAACGCGATCGATCCGACCATCGTCGACGACTCGAACGGCACCGGCTGGATGGCGTTCGGATCGTTCTGGGGCGGCATCCAACTCGTCAAACTGTCCTGGCCGTCCGGCAAGCTCGCGAGCGCGACCCCTCCGGAGCAGATCGTCTACCGGGGCTCTCCGCCCGACGCGATCGAGGGAGCGACGATCATCCATCACGGCGGGTACTACTACCTCATCGTGTCGCTCGACTCCTGCTGCCAGGGCGCGGCGAGCACCTACAACATGGGGATGGGACGATCGAAGCACGTGGCCGGTCCCTACGTCGGCAAGACGGGTCATCCACTGCTCGACGACGGCACCAGTCCGCTCCTCGCTACGGTGGGCAGGCAGGTCGGACCGGGAGGGGAATCGTATTCGGACGGCTACCTGGCCTGGCACTACTACGACGCCGAAGTCGGGGGAGCGACGACCCTCGCCATCCAGAAGCTGGGATGGACAAAGGATGGCTGGCCAACTCTCACCCAAAATTGAGCGGCGGGCGTGCGGCGGGCGCTAGCTTTGAGGCATGAGAATCCTGCTGGTCGGCGCCGGTGGCGTCGGTAACGCCATTGCCAAAATCGCGGCCCGCCGCGACTTCTTCGAGCTGATGGTGGTGAGCGATTATGACATCGGCCGGGCGGAGCGGACGATCGAATGGATCGAAGCGAATACGCCAAGTGGGCCGGGTATCGCGGGGCTCGAAAACGGTCGCTTTGTTGCTGCACAGATCGACGCATCCGACCCGGACAACGTCGCAGCGGTCGCGAAGGAGCACGGCGTGACGCACGTCATGAACGCCGTCGAGCCGAAGTTCGTGCCGACGATCTTCGCCGGAGCGCTCGCGGCGGGAGCCGACTACCTCGACATGGCGATGAGCCTGTCAGAGCCGAACCCGACCAACCCGCACACCGAGACGGGCATCAAGCTCGGTGACGACCAGTTCGAACAGGCCCCCGACTGGGAGAAGGCCGGCCGGCTCGCCCTGGTCGGGATGGGCGTCGAGCCGGGCCTCAGCGACGTCTTCGCGCGTTACGCCGCCGACCACCTGTTCAGCGAGATCGACGAGCTGGGGACGCGCGATGGCGCAAACCTTGTGGTGCGCGACGAAGCGGGCAACGAGATTTTTGCTCCATCCTTCAGCATCTGGACGACGATCGAGGAGTGCCTGAACCCGCCGGTGATCTGGGAGAAGGAACGTGGCTGGTACACGACCGCGCCGTTCAGCGAGCCGGAGGTGTTCCAGTTCCCGGAGGGCATCGGACCGGTCGAGTGTGTCAACGTGGAGCACGAAGAGGTTCTCCTCATGCCGCGCTGGGTCGACGCGAAGCGCGTCACCTTCAAGTACGGACTCGGCGACGAATTCATCGGCATCCTGAAGACCCTCAACCAGCTCGGTCTCGACAAGACCCAGCCCATTCGAGTCCGTTCCGCGGACGGCCCCGTGATGGTCGCGCCGCGCGATGTTGTCGCGGCGGGTCTGCCCGATCCTGCGACCCTCGGACCTCGGATGACCGGAAAGACCTGCGCCGGACTGTGGGTCACCGGCGAGGGGACAGACGGAAAGCCGCGTGAGGTTTACCTCTATCACGTCAGCGATAACGAGTGGACGATGGCCGAATACGAAAGCCAGTGCGTCGTCTGGCAGACGGCGCTGAACCCCGTGATCGCGCTGGAGCTGCTGTCGAAGGGCGTCTGGAAGGGCACCGGGGTTCTCGGCCCGGAGGCCTTCGACGCGAAACCGTACCTCGACCTGATGGCGCTTAGCGAAGCCGATGGTGGCTACGGCCAGGCCTGGGGCATGGAAGATCGGCTCGCCTGATGACGTCACCCATTCGAATCGGGATTCTCGGTGCCGCAGGGATCGCGCCCGAAGCACTCATCAACCCCGCGCGCTCAAATGACGAGGTCGAGATTGTCGCGGTCGCCGCGCGTGACCACGACCGAGGGGTCGAGTACGCGGCCGTCCACGGCATCCCGACCGTGCACGACACCTACGAGGCACTGCTCGCGGACCCGAATGTCGATGTCGTCTACAACCCGACACCGAACGGCCTGCACGGCGTGTGGACCGTGGCCGCAGTCGCCGCGGGAAAGCACGTTCTCTGCGAGAAGCCGTTCACAGCGAACGCCGCCGAGGCCCGATCGGTCGTTGCGGCGGTCTCGCCCAGCGACCGGATCGTCATGGAGGCGTTCCACTACCGCTATCACCCGATCACTCTGCGAACGATCGAGATCGTGCAGTCCGGTGAGCTCGGCAAGTTGGTGTCGGTCGAGGCAGGGTTCGGCGGCATGGGGCGGCCGCACGACGACATCCGGTGGAGCCTGCCGCTGGCCGGCGGCGCGCTCATGGACGTCGGCTGCTACCCGGTGCACCTGCTCCGCAGCGTGGTTGGTCTCGAACCGGTAGTGACGGGCGCGGTGGCCGTGGAGGGCGAACCCGGAGTCGATGGCGACATGAGGATCGAGCTCGAGTTCCCCGGTGGCATCTCCGGACTGGTTCGCACCTCGATGCAGTCGCCCGAGTCGTACATCTACGCGAGATTCGTCGGTGAGGATGGCGAGCTCGAGATCGAGAACCCGTTCATCCCGATGAAGGGCAACAAGCTCACGATCACCGCCGGCGGCACGTCACGCAGTGAGACAGCGACAACCGAGCCGAGCTACAACTTCCAGCTTCGTGCGCTCGCGGACGTGCTGCTTCGAGGAGCGCCGGTCATGACCGACCTGGACGGCGCGGTCAAGAACATGGCGGTCATCGATGCGGCATACCTTGCGGCCGGGATGAACGTGCGGGAGCCGACCTCCGTCTGATCTCGCGGCGAGCATATCGTCCGCGTATCGAAAAGCAGATACGTACCCGCAACACCGTGTTGCCTGTACTGAGTGCATGGCCTATCGCTCCCCAGCACAAACAGACTCAGACCGAACGGGACCTGCCGCCGCGCCACACGCCGTCGCCACCACAGTGGAAATCGCCGTCTACGGCTGCGGCGAGGATGAGGCCGACCTGTTTCGCGGGCTCGCACCCGGGTTCGGTGTCACCGCAAGGATTTCGGCCGCCGCGGTATCCGACGCCAACGTCGACCTCGCCATCGGGAAGCGGTGCATCAGCGTCAGCCACAAGACACGGATCGCAAACTCAACGCTTCGCTTGCTCAGCGAGGCCGGCGTCAGGTACATCTCGACCAGAAGTGCCGGACACAACCACATCGACGTGGACTTCGCACGAAGCGTCGGCATCGACGTGGAGGGTGTCGCCTACTCGTCGGACGGCGTAGCCGACTACACGCTCATGCTGATGTTGATGGCGCTGCGAGGTGCGCGATCGATCATTACTCGAGCCGAACGTCACGACTTCCGGCTCAATGCGGCGCGCGGCAAAGAACTCGGCGACCTGACCGTCGGAGTGATTGGCACGGGACGGATCGGCGCGTCGGTCATCGAACGGCTGCGGGGCTTCGGTTGTCGCGTGCTCGCGTACGACCGAAATCCCGTGACCAGTGCGGAGTACGTCGACCTGGATGAGCTGCTGCGACGGAGCGACATCGTCACGCTCCACGCCCCGCTCACCCCGGAGACGAATCATCTCCTGAGTCGTGATCGGATCGACCAGCTGAAGCAGGGTGCGTTCGTGATCAACACTGGGCGCGGCGCGCTCGTCGACACCGACGCCCTCGTCTCGGCACTCGAGAATGGCAGGCTGGGCGGCGCAGCCCTCGACGTCGTCGAGGGCGAAGACGGAATCTTCTACGTAGACCGTCGGCCGCAACCAATCGATGACGAGCGGTTCCTACGGCTGCAGCGGCTGCCGAACGTGATCATCACCCCGCACACCGCGTACTACACGGAACACGCGCTGCACGACACGGTCACCAACACGATCCTCAATTGCCTGGAGTTCGAGG
>JAUZFP010000117.1 GCA_030838475.1 Actinomycetota bacterium | reverse complement strand
GTAGCTAAGCTGTTCCAGCAATCCTCGATAGCTCAATTGGCAGAGCATCGCACTGTTAATGCGGCGGTTCTTGGTTCGAGTCCAAGTCGGGGAGCGAAGGCCCAGACCCTCCACGGTCTGGGCCTTTCTCATTGCGCCATACTCCCTGGGGAGTAGACGGCGCATCCGGGCAGCGGATGTACGCTGCTCGCTGCCCGCGTACGATCGAGCCATGCAGCAGCCCGGGTCGTATCGTGGCGGACCGCCCCGGGGACAACAACACTGGCACGGTCCGTGGAACGACGTCGAGCACAGTCGTCGCGCGCGCCGAGGTCGCCTCATCTTCCCGGTGCTGTTCTCGCTACTCGTGCAGCTCCCGTCGGTGTTCGCAACATTCAACCCGGAGCACCGGCCCGAACTCCTCCACCTTCCCGCCGGCCAATTCTGGCTCGCCTTCGCGCTGACGGTAGCGGGACCGCTTGCGCTCTTCGCGCGGCGTCATTTCCCCGGCCCGGTTGTCGCGATCGTTGCCGCCGCCGCCGCGGGAGACCTGTTCGTCCTCGGGCCCGACAACTCGCCCGTCTACATCGCGCTCGCCTTCGCGATCGTGAGCGCCATCACGCACGACGCGCGAGTCTGGGCCTGGATTTCGGTCGGGTCGGCGTGGATTCTCAGTCTTGTGGCCTCCATCCTGCTCGGCACAAGCTGGTCGGGGTTCCGAATTGCGGCGACCACGCTCGGCATCCTGATCGTCTTCGGCATCGGTGAGTCGGCGCGCACTCGCTCAGAACGAATCGCGCAGATCACGCGCATCCGGTCGCAGCGGAGGCAGAGCGAGGTGCAGGCCGAGCGGGTGCGTATCGCGCGGGAACTCCACGACGTGCTCGCTCATTCGCTCAGCCAGATCAACGTGCAGGCCGGCGTCGGACTCCACCTGATGGATGCCCAGCCCGACAAGGCGCGCGAGGCGCTGGCGAGCATCAAGGAGACCAGCAAGTCCGCCCTCGACGAGGTGCGTTCCGTGCTCGGGGTGTTGCGGGCCGAGGGATCGGCTGAGGAGGACGCGCCACTGGTCCCCGAATCCGATCTGAGTCGACTGGAGTGGCTCGCCGCGTCCGTCAGCACGCAGGGTGTGGAAGTCACCGTTTCGGGTCACCCGGCGAACGTGCCCCAGGCGACCCAGCTCGCCATGTTCCGGATTGTGCAGGAATCGCTGACCAACATCGTCCGGCACGCCAAGGCGACGAGTGCGGCGGTCGAACTGGGTGTGAAGGATGGTTTCTACCAGGTCACCGTCACGGACGACGGAACGGCACCCGCTCCCTCGAAGGAGACAGAGGGCCGTGGCCTCCTGGGCATGCGTGAACGCGCCGAACTATTGGGCGGCACGCTGGAGGCCGGACCGGTTCCGGGTGGCGGCTTCCGGGTCGCCGCGCGCATCCCGGTGCGCTCGACCGGAGGGAAACTATGATTCGCGTTGCTATCGCCGACGACCAGGGCCTGATTCGAGCGGGATTCCGTAGCCTGCTTGAGGCCGAGCCCGACATCGAGATTGTCGGCGAGGCGGGGAGCGGGAGTGAGATCGTCCAGCTCGTCAAGCGCGAGCGTCCCGACGTGGTGCTGATGGACATCCGGATGCCGGACGGTGACGGCCTGTGGGCGACCGAACAGATTGTGGCCGACCCGAAGCTGGGCGGAACCCACATCGTCATCGTGACGACCTTCGAACTCGATGAATACGTCGGCCACGCAATTCGCGCCGGCGCGAGCGGGTTCCTCGTCAAAGACACGGAGCCGGTCGAACTGATCCGCGCGGTCAGGGTGGTCGCGGCCGGAGACGCCCTGCTGAGCCCCAGCGTTACCAGACGACTGCTCGAACGAGTCGCAGTCGACTGGAAGGATGCGCCGGACACGGCGCAACTCCGGACGCTGACCGATCGCGAACGCGAGGTTCTCGCTCTCGTCGGCCGCGGGCTGACCAATGACGAGATCGGACGTGAGCTTTACCTGAGCCCACTGACGGCGAAGACCCACGTGTCGCGCATCATGTCGAAACTGACCGCCCGAGATCGCGTCCAACTCGTCGTCGTCGCATACGAAACAGGGCTCGTGAAGGCCGGCTGGATCTAATCCGCTCGCGAAGGAGTAGACCGCTCGAAAATCTGCTCCCGACGGAGTAGTCGGACGCATCCGCAGGGCAGATTCGGCCACGGGATGACAGGACGAGTCTGGATGCAGAAGGTTCACCCGAACCTCACAAGCAAAGGAATCCATCGTGTTGTCATCGCTCGCCGCAGTCGCTCCCGCGTTTCACGGGGGCGCCGCATTCTGGCCGTTCTTCATCATCGGCCCGATCTTCTGGTTTGTCATCGTCATTCTGATCGTCGTGTTCGCTATCGGTGGTCGCCGTCGCCGCATGGCCCGCTGGGGTGCGTGGGGTCACGGCGGTTTCGGCCCGTGGGGTAACGCGGCTCGCAGCGCGGAGTCGACCCTCGCCGAGCGCTTCGCCCAGGGCGACATCGACGAGAAGGAGTACCGGGCGCGCCTCGAGGTTCTGCGTTCGAACAACCCGACACAGTTCCCGGGCGCCAAGTAGCGCCAGTCAAACCGGACCGATCCGATCTCCCCCTGGGCATCCCGCCCGGGGGGAGATCGCGCTCTCTAATCCTCCAGGTGGTCGATGCCCGGCGTCCAGCTCTGGTCGGGGACACCCCAGCCGCGCTTTTTCAGGACTTTGCCAACCGCCTTGGCGGATGCGTAGTCGAGTCGGTCGGCGTAGAGGATGCCGTCCAGGTGGTCGAACTCGTGCTGGAAGATGCGCGCCAGCCAGCCGTCCGTAGTGATCTCAAATTTCGTGCCATCGAGGGTGGTCGCGCGGAGCGTCGCATTGGGTGAACGCCGCAGCCCGTAGCGCTCGCCCGGGATCGAGAGGCAACCCTCGGACTCGGTCTCCTCATCCGCCTCGCCAACGGGCGTCGGAGTGATCCACAGTTCAGGGTTGATCGCCGTGCCGCGCCACAGAACGTCATCCCCGTCGGTCCAGTTGTAGACGAAAACCCGCAGCGGTACGCCCACCTGCGGGGCCGCGAGGCCCACGCCAGGAGCGGCCTCCATGGTGTCGAACATGTCGGCGACGAGAGTGGTGAGCGACCGGTCGAACTTGGTGACCCGTGACGCCGGTGTGTGCAGTACGGGATCGCCACTGATCAGGATGGGGAGAACGGCCATTCAGACAGATTATCGGCCCGTGGACCGGTAGATTCATCGGGTGTCCCTCCACCTCGTCACACTGACTCCCCAGGAGGCACTCGGCATCCCGATCGCGCTCGTCGGCTCCGTGTTCCTCGCGTTGGGGGCACAGTTCCAGCACCGTGGCGTCAACAAGGTGGATGCCCAGACCGCCCCCGAGGACAAGGCCGGTCTCAACATCCGCCAGCTCCTCTCACTGGCCCGTCGGCCGTCGTGGCTGATCGGCACCCTCATGCTGGCCCTTGCGATTCTCTGCCAGCTCCTGAGCCTGACGTTTTCGCCGCTCACGGTCGTGCAGCCACTCGGCGTCGTCGGACTCGTGATCACGTCAATCGTGAACGCGAGGGTCAGCCACAAACCACTCGACGCCGCATCCATTCGGGCGATCGCGTTTTGCGTGTTCGGCGTCGGCATCTTCGTCACGATTGCGGCGATCACGACGACTTCGGTCGCGATTGGCGCGACACAGTTGCTCGTCGTGCTCATTATTCTGGCCGTGGTGCTGGTGGCCCTGGCGCTGATCTTCGCGTTCTTTCGTAAGAAATTCACGACGATCTTCTACATCGTCGGCGCGGGCATCCTGTTCGGATTCGTCGCGACCCTGGCGAAGGTCGATATCGACCGGATACAGACCATTATCCACGCCCACCGGGGCCTTCAGCTCAGCGATTCCCTGACCATCGTTTGTCTACTCGGGCTCATCCTCGCGGCGCTGCTTGGCTCGTATTTTGTGCAGACGGCATACTCATCGGGTCCACCCGATCTCGTGGTCGCCGGACTGACCGTCATCGACCCCCTGGTCGGTGTCACGATCGGCATCGTCGTACTTGGTGAGGCTTCCGGAGCCCCACCGTGGGCGGCCATCGTGTTCGTGCTCGCGGGCGTGGTTTCGATCTACGGTGTGTTCCAGTTATCAAAACATCACCCACAGATTCGTCGCTAGGGTACCGTTGAAGTAGCTTTCCATTGCACTACGCAGCCGCACGACCGAACCGGTTGCACAGACGAGGGAACCCCTGACTTGACTGACGCCCCCCAGCGCGATTTACCCGAGGGCGCTGCTGCATATGACGCCGTACCGGCTGTTCCGGACGACGATGATGCCAGGCCACTGACGATCGTCATTGGCGCCGACACCTTCGCGCCAGAGATCAACGGATCCGCAACCTTCGCGGCCAGTCTCGCGGGTGGCCTCGCCCGCCGCGGACACACCGTGCACATGGTCGCGCCTGCTGCGGGCAAGCGAGAGCACGGCATCTTCCAGGAGGAGCACGGTGGTGAGACGATCACCGTGCACCGACTCTGGAGCTGGCGTTATCGACCGCACCCGTGGCTGCGCTTCGCGCTGCCGTGGCGCATCGAGTCCAACGCCGCCCGGATTCTCGACTCGGTTAAACCCGACGTCGTGCACTACCAGTCGAATATCGTCGTCGGCCGCGGCCTCTCGAAGCAGGCGCTCAAGCGAAAGATCCGCCTGATCGCCACCAACCACGTGATGCCCGAGAACCTCCTCGAGTTCAGCCTCGTTCCGCGGTTCGCGCACGGCATGGTCGTGCGGTGGCTGTGGTGGGATGCCGACCGCATTTACAGTCGGGCGGAAGCCATGACGAGTCCGACCCGTCGCGCGGCCGATCTGGTCGAGGCGCACACCAGGATTCGTGGCGTGCTCGCCATCTCCTGCGGTCTCGACTCAAGTAACTACACGCCGAACTTTGCTCCGCGCACCGAGAACCTCATCATGTTCGTCGGCCGGGTGACCAGCGAGAAGCAGATCGACAAGCTGATCAGGGCGTTCGCGCTGTTGGACCCGTCGCTCGGCGCGAAGCTCGAAATTGTGGGCGGGGGAGAGCTCGAGGGCGACCTCAAACACCTCGCGGAGTCGCTCGGCGTGACCGACCGCATCCAGTTCGACAGTTACGTCACGACCGAGTTCCTTCGTAGTGCTCTCACCCGGGCGACCGTGTTCGCGATGCCGTCGATTGCGGAGCTGCAGAGCATCGCCACCATGGAGGCGCTCGCATCCGGACTTCCCGTTGTCGCCGCGAACGCGATGGCACTGCCGCACCTCGTGCACGACGGCAAGAACGGCTACCTGTTCGAGCCGGGCGACGTCGAAGAGTTCGCGGCACGCCTGACGGACGTCCTGAGGATGCCCGAGGACAAGTTGCAGGAGTTCAAGCGCGAGAGCCTCAAGATCGTGGAGGCACACGACATCAATCGCACGATCTCCACGTTCGAGGAGCTCTACCGCGGCCACAAGGTGATTGAGCCCCTGATCGAGGAGTCGCTCCCGTTCCACCGCATCATCCGCGAGCGGATAGCTCGCGTGCGCGCCCGAGCGCCCCGCCCTCTTCGGGCCAGCCGAGCGAAGTAGCTTCGACGGCGCCGCGACGTTCGTCAAAAGGTCAAAAAGTGTCGTCCAAAACGACGTCAGCCAACACTTTTTGACCGCTCGATGAACTGAGGCGTGATCGTCGCAGCCTGTATCGTAAACATGCCGCCGCCGGGGCGGCTCAGGGGCGGTAGCTCAGCTGGTTAGAGCAGCGGACTCATAATCCGTCGGTCATGGGTTCAAGTCCCATCCGCCCTACCGATCTCCATCACGAAAATATTCGGTCACCGCTGTCAACCTGCGCGGGCACCCTCCGCGTCGTAGTGATGTGAGCCCAGATCCCTCGAAACTGACCCCCGCCGCACCGGCAGCCGCCGCAGCGGGCGGATTTCTGCCCTGGCTGCCCTGGATTGGCGCCGTCATCGTTGTCGGCGCCGTTGGTGCCGCCGCGGGCGCCCTCGGCGCGTTTGGAACGCCCGAGCCAGCCAAGGCCTCCTCCGCCATCGTGCTTGGCACGGGAATCGACGCCCTCGACTGCCCGGCCGGCGCGCCCGTCGCACACCTCGTGGGAGGTGAACGGGTTCTCGCGCTGAAGCGCTCCGACGACTCCCACTATGTGCAAGTGCGCGACCCCTACGACATCAACCAGCTGGTCTGGCTGTCCGCGGGCATTGTGTCGATCGACAAGCATGAGCCAGCCATCGGCACGCTCGCGGTGGCAGGATGCCCGAAGCCCACCATGGCGCTCGACGCGTTGCCCGTCGCCCCGGTCGTTCCCACCGCGCCGACGCCGGGCAAGCCCGGGCACGTGACACCGCCGGCTCCGCCCGCCCCGCCCAAAGAGACAGTGAAGCCGATCATCATCAAGGCAAGCGCCAATCCGACGACCGTCTATAACGACGGGGCGACGACACTCAGCGTGGTCGCGAGCGACAATGTGGGCGTCACCGGCGTCACCGCAACCTGGTCTGGCTCCGCAACGGGCAGCGCCGCACTGCATCTGGTGGGCGGAACCTGGCAGATGAGCTTCTCGTCAAGCAGAACGGATGGCCCCAGCTACGGGAACATCACCTTCACCCTCGTCGCCCACGATGCCGCCGGCAACGCGAGCACCGGCGCAAACGTCGTCGTCCAGCGCCAGTTCTTCGGCTGAAAAGGATTCCGCTCATGTCAACGCTCCTTCGAACCATCATCGGCATCGTCGCTACCCTCGCTGTGGCCACTGCCGCCGTGGTGGTCGGCATCCACTTCCAGGCGACGCCGCAGGTCAAGACCGAGGCCGTTCCGGTGCTCGGGCCGCTGAGAGTTGACGGCGCGGCAACGGCTTCGTCGGGAACGAGCAACCTCAGCCCGGTGGTGGGACAGACGACCGTCGTGACCCCGGGCCAGAAGGGCGCAAGCCCGATTGGCTCGCAGGTCCAGGCCCAGATCGATGCCCTCGATGCTGCGGATGGCGCCGACCCCGCGGAAGCCCACCACATCGTCACCGGCGGGGGATCGGACCCGGCCACGCCCGCGGATGATCCGTGTTCCCCGGCGTCTGGGACGCCGGCATCCGACTGCCCCGACGGCGTACACGGTGCGGTGTTCGCCGACATGCACTACGGCGCGCTGACGATGTCTCTGCGGGCCAACCCCCCGCACGCCCAGCACGACAGCGTGTTTGATTGCCCGGCTACCTCACCGACTGCGAGCCAGATGCCCTTTGGTGCAGTCACCAACATCCCGTCCGATGTCACACTGACTTACTGGCCCGCTGATGGCTCGTCCACCTCGCAGACCGTCGTGATACCGGGAGCCGCGGCCGACCTCGCAACGTGGAATGCGTCCTATGCGTCGCACGGCAACACGTACAACTACAACGAATACGTGTTCCAGCACTGCGTCACCCTGGCCGGTTTCCACGCGAACACGGACTATGTCGTCTCGGCGACCGCCCTCGACTCATTCGGGCGCACATCGGATCCCGTGCTCTCCAACTTCACCAACCGCGCTGCGCCGACGATCCCCACGATGATGGCGCTTCCTCTTACGAACAGCCTGGTTTATGCGTCCGTTCCGTTCCAGAACGGCGGGCAACAACCTCTGGTTAGGGGCTGGGTCGTTACGCCGGGTACGCCCGCCGACTGCTCGAGCTACGACCAGAGAGCACAGCAACTCCGGGCCGTCCAGTCCGAGGGTGTTTTCCAGGTCACCGCCGACTACCTGCGCTCAAACAACTACGACCCGAATTACTCCCAGCGCGTTGTGGACATCTTTGAGGTGCCGGAAGGCTCGACGATCGTGATCTGCGCTCGCACCTTCAACTCGTCGGCCCCGAGTTGGGACCGAACGCGACCAACCAGCCAACAGTTCGTGAGCCTCCAGAGCCCGGATGCGGTCATCCCGATCGTCACGGTAAAGCGTCTGCACCTGCTCAAGGCGGTCTCCGGCGATGACATCAGTTTCACCGGCACCACCCAGTTCGGATCGTACTGCGGGGGAGCGTTCTCGAACGGACTTGCCGAGCCGAGTTCGCCCGCGGCCGCCGGCTCCACCATCGCCGTGAACCGGGTGCTCTGCGATGCACGTGAATCTGGGAGCGCCGACATCGCCTCCGTCGGCGTCACGGGGAACATCGTTGTGAGCACGACATCATTCCTCGGCGGTCATACCTACGTCAGCCGTTCGACGCTGCCGCTGAGCCGGTATGCCTGCACAGGAGCATGCCCGACGCTCCCGCCCACCCTGGACTACGCCCTCGCACTCGCTTCGCCCGTGCCGGACCGTCCGATCACCAGTTGCTCCGACCCGAGCGGATGTTCATACCCGCCAAGCGACAACCAGACGGGTAGCGCCGACCTCGAGGTCACCTGGGTTCGAGGCAACAGCAACGGTCTCTCGCACTGGGCGATCGGCCTCCCCGACAACACGCTGACGCCGCCACCGCTGCCGGATGCGCCCCGGCTCGACCTCAATGTTGGGTCCACATCGATTCTCTCCGCCGACGGGTTCACTGCCACCGGTGGCATCCCGATTCGGGTCGACCGCCACGTCACCTATGGCCTGACGCTTTCTGGCGAGTGCTTTGCTCCCGGTGCGCCGAGGTCGTACAACGGCGAGACCGGTGTTCTCTCAGACTCGGTGTCGTCGATCGTGCAGCAGGTCACCGGACTGTGCCCGAACACGGCATACAACGCGACGGTCACGCTCACCGACGATCACGGCCACTCGTCGACCTACTCTTCGGTCAGCCCGGTGGACGCCGCGCACGGTTGGCCAGGGGGATACTTCAGGACACAGTTCGACAGCATCCGCATCAACGCGAGCTTCGAACAAACCTCTCCCGGCGGGTACTACAAGGCATGGGGTTCAACCGGCATCGATATGACGGCCAACGGCGTCAACGCGACCTATGACGCGCCGTTTCCCATCGAGTGCTTCCCGGAGTCGACGCTCGCGGAAGGCGTCTATAACCTGCGGAAAACGGACACTCTCCCTCTCGCGTCAACCATCCATCTCAACGTCCAGTCGGGCGCCGTCCAAGAGGATCTCTATAGCGGTGTCAACCACGATGCAAGCTGCAGCTGGCCTAGCCAGACCTGGTCCTTCCAGCGCATCATCACCGACGTGAGTTACACGGACCTGTACCGGGGGATCGTTCTCACCGCCCCCCACGCGGCAGGCGACCCGTTCAATCTCACGATGCACGTGTGGGCGACGAATGTGGGCGTGCTGCCCTAACAACTAGAGTGACTCAGAAGCTGACGTTGGAGTGTGAGGTCCCCGTGGGAGCACCACTGACCGATGCCGCCATCCAGAAGCTTCGAGAGATGATCATCTCCGGGCGCTATCCCTCCGGTGCGCGGCTTCCCCCCGAGGCCGAGCTTGCCGCCGAACTCGGGCTCTCGCGCAACACGGCACGGGAGGCAGTCCGCGCGCTGTCCAGTGCTCGCGTGCTCGACGTGCGCCGCGGCGACGGGACCTACGTCACCAGCCTGCGACCGGAGCTGCTGCTCGAAGGAATCGCCTTCGCGGTCGAGGTCATGCACGAGGAGTCTGGTCTCGAGCTACTTGAGGTGCGTCGCATCCTTGAGCCGGCGGCGACCGCACTCGCGGCCGCGAACATCACGCCGGTCGCACTCAGCGACCTGCAGAAGACCCTCGAAACCATGCAGCAGAGCAGCTCGGACCTCGAAGAGTTCGTGCGCCACGACGCGGAATTTCACGCGCAGATTGCCGCGGCATCCAATAACCAGACCCTCGCCTCGATGCTGAACGGCGTCTCGAGCCACGCGTTTCGGGCACGCGTGTGGCAGGGAATCATCGACACCGAGGCGATCGCCCGGACCATCTTTGAGCACCACCGCATCATGGATGCGCTGAACAACCGTGATGCCGAACTGGCGAGGGCCGCGGCGCTTGCGCACGTAGCGACGACCGAGGAGTTCATGCGGCGGATGCTCACCAAGTGAACACCCGCCGCACGTCCCCTACCCCTTATCCCGAGATGACGAACGACGAGATCGTGTTGTCGTTGCCCGTGTTCGCCAGATTGGCGTTGTTCGCGGTGAACGTCCACGCCGTTCCCGTGAAGTCGCCGTCCGCGTAGGCAACGACCGTCTTGCCCGACGGAACCTGTATGGACGAGATCGCGTCGTTCGTTATTCCCGCGGCCTGCATCTGGGCGATGGTGTAACTCCCGTCTCCAAGAGTCACCCCGGTCCCGCCGTAGTTCGCGTCGGGAAAGAACGTCACACCGGTCGCCACACTACTGATCTTGAATGACGAGATCGTATTGTCGTTGCCCGTATTCGCCAGGTTCGGGTTGCTCGCGGTGAACGTCCACGCCGTTCCGGTGAAGTCGCCGTCCGCATAGGCCACGACCGTGTATCCGCTCGGAACCTGAATGGATGAGATGGCATCGTTGGTGATTCCCGCCGCCTGCATCTGGGCGATCGTGTAGGTGCCGTTGCCCAGTGTCACCCCCGTGCCGCCGTAGTTGGCGTTCGGGTAGAACGTCGGACCGCTGCCAGCCGCGACGGCCCCATCCAGTCCGATCTTGACACCGCCGAGGTGCTTGGACGTGGTCGCCACCGTGCCGGTGACCTGCGCGAACGGCAGCGCCGTCGTGAGGGCGGATGGCTGCTCGACCAGGTAGGTCTGACCGGATGTGACAGGCACACTCAGCGTTGCCGCCGTTGTGCTTGCGACGACCGTGGCGTTGGTCGAGCCGTTGACCACCTCGACCGCGTGGCCGGGCCACGGGTTGCGCACCTGCATGGTCTGGGTCGCGCCAGCCTGGATGGCTACGGTCGCGAGCGTTCCGCCCTCGACCTGAACGTCGACCTTGGTGTTGTTCTGCACTGAGACAGTGCCGCTGGCATCCCAGCCGCTCGGCCACGCCGGCGCAATGCGGAGTAGACCGTCGTAGTCCTGCACGAGCGCCTCATCGACACCCGCCGCGACGCTCGCAGCCTCCTCGATGTACGACTCGGTGCCGACGCTATTGCCGATGTCTGACATGCCCGAGATGTACACCTGGTGGCTCTCCGTGATGGAGATGAGCTTCGACTGCACCTCGCTCGGCATGTCGAGACGTGCCGCGTCGATCGCGTCGAGGCTCCAGTCATTTCCGCCGGTCACCGGACGGTGATTGTAGGTGCGCACCGCCAGCGGTTCGAGGCTGGAGGTGTCGCTGATGACATCCCATGGCCACACCGGCTCGAGTCCGATGTTCTCGGAGTTCCGGATGGTGGCCGTCGGCTGGTAGGAATCGGCGATGACGTCGGTGCCCGACGAGTCGGCCGCGGGGGTCAGCAACTGCTGGAGCGTGGCCTGGTCGGTTCGCGCGTACGGCGGAATCTCGGTGAGAGCCGTCTGCATCTGCGTGACGAGGGATGCGTCGGTGCCGAGCTTCTGCGCGGCTGCGATGGCCGCCGGGAAGAGTGCCTGCATTGCGACGAGGTCCGTGGTCGGGTCATTGACCGCCCACTGTGTCTCGTGCGCGTTCGCGTTGGCGTGCAACAGACCGTCGGAGCCCTTGACCTCGTAGGCGAGAAGGAAGATCGCCGACTGCTGCATGAGCGGGTAGTACTTGGTCAGGAAGGTCGTGTCCCCGGTGTCCTGGTACTGCTGCCACACGTACAGCGAGATCTCCGGACCACTCGTGATGTCGAGGGCGTTCCAGTTCGGGCTACCCGGTTGGCTGCACGCCGCGTTGGCGCCGGTGCCCGGATCTCCGCCGTTCCCGTTGAAACGCATCACCTCGGGAACACACGCCCCCGCACGGCCACCCATCTGTGCCTTCGTCCACGTTTCGATGGCGGGAAGGGCGTTGATGTACAGATTGAAGATCGGGGTATTGAGGGCGAAGTTACCGGTGCTCATGTTTGCCGAGATCTGGGTCCGGAGGTTCCATAGCCAGGTCGCCGAGGGTGTCCAGTTCTGATGGTCCTGCCCGAAGTTGAACATGTCGGTCACGCCGGCCTGGCTACCCGGGAAGGTTCCGCGCATCGACGCGGCCTCCGTGTAGAGGTAGATGGTGCGGAGGCTCTCGATGTACTGCGCCGATCCATCGGCCGAGTTCATCTCGATGAGGCCTGAGTTTGCCCAGAAGTTGTTCCACCAGCTCGACTGGCTGGACAGCAGCGAGGATTCCGCCGCGGTTGCATCCGAGCCGAGAAGGCTGGATGCCGTCGTCGCGGCGTTGCCACCGGTCCAGATGGGGGCGCCCAGTATCACGCGGAAGGATCCATCCGTGTTCGGCGTGAAGGTCACCTTCACGCTGGTCGAATTCACCACCGATGCGGTCACATTGCGGCCGCCTGCCGTGATGGCGGCGAGAGAACCGAACGTCTTGCCCGACGGCTCTTGCTCGCTGTTATCGACCCAGGTCTCGGCGAGCGTTCCCACGGAACCGGATGCGGCCGCCGTCGGCGAGCGCCCCGTCCACAGGCCGACCGTCGCGGTCTGCGAGTTGGCCGGGTTTGCACCCGTCACGTCGACGATGAGCTCGTCCTTACCCGACGCGACCCACGCCTTGAGAGTCATTCCGCCACCGGACTCGTTCAGCACACCGTTATAGAGATCGAGTGTGCCGGTGAAGTTGCTGGCCGAGGTCATCGTGCTGAGCCCCGGAATCGTGAGCTGGCCGGGGGACTTGCGCCCCGGCATCGTGTCGGTGCGGTTGAGCTGCGCGGTGAAACCGCCTGCCGCCCACTCGGCCACGCCGAGCGACCCATTGCCCAGACCCAGTGACTGCGCGGCAGCGGTATTGGGCGCACCGAGAACGATGTCGGAGCGACCGACGACGCCCGCGGTATTGACGGAGAAATGACCGCTTTGCCACGCGGTCGTGACCGTCGCGGCCGAGGCAGAGGACGCACTCCCAACGACGAGGGAGAGAGCGACGAGCGGCACGACCGCGGCAAGAACCGGCAGTCTGTGCTTTGGGCGGGGAAACGACATTGTTATCTCCTAAAGCTCACGAAACATTGGATTAATTCATAGCACTACGCCCGTTGGATGTATATAACATCGGGAAACACCTCGTTGAGATTGGGCTTAACATCCGATCTATGGCTAATTCGTCCAACGTTCGACGAACGACGCGCGATACCGGCCATATACTGCTCACAATCCGTGTACCCGGCGCGGATCGGGCGGGTGGGGCTCAACAGTTGCTTTCGCACGTTGAAAGCGTTCGAACCCGAATGCGAAACAATGAGCCCGTTTGCCCGAAAACGTGCCCGTCAGGTACTGAGTGCCGCGCTGTTTGGCGGAATCGTGCTGGCGAGCTCAGGCGTCCTCCTGGTGCTCGAGGCGGAGAGTGCGGCCGCCGACAGCCCTGTTCCAGTAGTCATTCAGGCGCCGGCGACCGGCACATACAGCTACACCTCCGACCCCACCTTCTCTGGCATTGCGACCCCGGGCGAGGTCATCACTCTGACGACGAGCCAGGGGCCCGGCTGCACGGCGACGGCGGACTCGTCCGACCAATGGTCGTGCAACGCGCCCGGGCTCACGACTAGCCAGGCAATCACCGCGACCGCGACCGGTAACCTCACGGATGCCCCGCCGAACGAGGACGCGGTGACCTTCGCGCTGGTGGATGTTCCCTGGATCAACGGAACCGTGGGTCAGCAGATCAGAAGCAGCAACGCGCAACCGACATTGACGGGAACAGCGGACCCCGGTGCAGCCGTCTTCGTACAGATCGGCAGCACCGGATGCTTCACGCCGGTTACGCTCGCGCCCATCTTTGCGGACGGCGCCGGCAACTGGACCTGCATCGCTTCGCCCGCTATTCCGGACGCTGCTCAGTACGGTCAAGACCTCATGGGTATGTTTGCGAGTCAGACGCCGACCTGGTCAGGAGGCCGCACCTCGGTCTACCTTGCCGATACGTACGATCTGCTGCATCCGCTCCCGGATCCGCTATTCAGCGCACCCATCGACACCAGCGGCGGCCTCGTCACGGCACACCTCACGAATCCCACGCCAACCGTCGTGGGAACGGCGGCACCCAATGCCAACGTCAACGTGACGTACGGTCTGAATGGATTTCCCAGCAGCGGCGAGTTCTGCTCGACGATTGCGGACGCCTCCGGAAACTTCAGCTGTGTGTTCGACGGTGGGACCCCGCTCACCGTGCCGAATGAGTACTACGTGCGCGCGGAGCAGATCGACGCCGTCCACCCGAGCAACCTCGGCGCGACGAACCTGTTTCTGATCGACATGATCAATCCGCCTTCGGTGCCAACGATCACAGCCCCAACCAGTACATACGCCAGTTCGCAGCCCTCCGTCACGGTCAGCGGCACCGCCGATGCCGGCGACACCGTGCACGTCACCTCGGACGGTGCCGAGGTCTGCACAGCGCTCGCGAGCGCCAGCGGGTGGAGCTGCAACACGAGCAACCTCTTTCCCGGTTCACACGACATCGATGCCTTCGCGGCCGATCCATACGGGAATTCGTCCGCGCCATTCGGGGACATCCCGATCGACATCCTTTCGCCGCCGGC
>JAUZFP010000082.1 GCA_030838475.1 Actinomycetota bacterium | reverse complement strand
GCTTCTCCTTCGCGGTATCGGGAATCACGAGGCCCGACGCGGTCGTGGTCTCGGCGTCGACCTGCTTGATGACGATGCGATCCTCGAGCGGCTTGATGGAAACCGACACGGTTCACCTTCACTTTCTAATTTAAAGACTGCTAGTTGGAACAAATCCGTGGTTGGCACACTCCTAGGGAGAGTGCCAACTCAACTATAGAGGGTGGCTGGCACTCGTTCAATCCGAGTGCCAATTCCGATTGCGATAGACGAGGATGAGGGGATGGAGACCCTCGAGCTGATGGAACTGCTTTCGCCCGAGGGTCTGCGTCTGCTCGACTCCCTCCCCGCGTACCAGTCGACGGATGACGTCGTGAAGTCCGTGGCCCAGCTGCGGAAGGCCGGCCACGGCCCCGGTCTCGTTGCGGCGGTGCTGAGCCAGTCGCGCCTGCGCGCAAGGGCGCGTTCCAAGTTCGGCCCGTTTGCCGATCGGATGCTGTTCACCGAGGCGGGGCTGGAGCAGGCGACCCGCCTCCAGGTCGCCGCGCAGCATGCGGGCCGCTTCCAGCGCGCGGGTGTCTCGTGGGTCGCCGACCTCGGCTGCGGAATTGGCGCTGATGCTCTCGCGATTGCCGCCCTCGACATCGAGGTGACCGGGGTCGAACGCGACGAGGTCACTGCCGCGATCGCCGCGTTCAATCTTGCACCGTGGTCGAATGCTCGCATCGAGAACGAGGATGTGACGGAATTTGACCTGTCCGGCGTCGACGGCGTGTATCTCGACCCCGCTCGACGTAACGCGTCGCGACGGTTCAGCAATCCCGCGGACTGGTCACCGTCACTCGATTTCGCGTTTGGACTCGCCCAGCGCTTCCCCACCGGCATCAAGCTGGCCCCGGGCATCGACCGCGATCTCCTGCCCGACAACGCGGAGGCCCAGTGGGTGTCCGCCGGTCGCGAGGTCGTCGAGGTTGGGTTATGGTTCGGCGCGTTGGCCCGGCCGGGCATCAGTCGAGCTGCCCTGATCGTCAGCGATGAGGGAACGTCCGAGCTCACGGCGGAGAGCGACAGCGAGGACGCCGAGGTCGGCGACCTGGGCGAATATCTCTACGAACCGGACGGCGCGGTGATCCGGGCGCGTCTCATCGGCGACCTGGTGCGTTTGGTGGGCGGCAGGATGGTGGACCGTTCGATCGCCTACTTCACCGCCGACGACCCGATCGCGTCTCCGTTCGCATCCGGATTCCGTGTTCTCGAGACCTTCCCGTTCGACGAGAAGATCCTGAAACGGGAGCTTGCCGCCAGAAAGATCGGAACGCTCGAGATAAAGAAACGCGGCATGGATGTCGACCCTGCCCAGCTCCGCACCAAGCTGTCGCTGAAGGGGTCGGCGTCCGCGACGCTTGTCCTCACGCGCGCGGGCGGCAAGCGAGTCGCGCTGCTCGCCGAACGCCTCCACGCATAGTCCCTTTAGTACGTGCTGTAGTCGCCGGAGTCGAGAGTGCTGGCATTGGCGGCGAAGAACACAATGAAAATGATGATGCCGGCGATCCATAGGATGGCGAGCCCGAGTCCGATATAGCCGCAGATGAGCCCGGCGAGCCAGAATCCGCGCGCATAGGGCTGCCTCTTGCGCGCAAGGTTGCCCGTGATGATTGCGGCGATCGACGGCAGGATTCCGAAGCCGTACACCGAAAAGACGATGCTCACTATTCCCGTCACCATGGACGCGATCGCGAGGCCCTTGGGCGGCTGAGGGGCGCCGTAGTACCCGGCCTGGTACGCGGGCGCGTACGCCGGGGCACCGTAGGCGGGCGGCGGGGGCGTCGACGCGGCATACGGGTCAACGGTCGGCGGTACCGGCGGTGGCGGTGGCGTGACCGGAACGGCGGGCGGCGTGACTGGCACCGGCTCGATCGGTGGAACGGATCCGGCGGGCGGCTCAGTGGGCATGCTCGAGTCTTTCTTCTGGACGGAGGTATTTCGCGTCGTCGACTATCCGAAACTACCGAACTCTTGCACGGCCGAGCCAGCCGCCACGAGGACCGCGATCATGAACACGACGAAGACGACCACGGCGAGCAGCACAAGGACCGTGATCACGTAGCCGACGATCACTGCGGCAAGGGCGAATCCGTGACCGGTTTCGCCCGACTTCTTGATCTGGCGCAGCGCGATGTGACCCATGATCAGGCCGGGAATCGAGAGCCCAATGCAGGACGCGATGAGGGCAAAGACGGCGAGATCATTCAGGTCGCCGGACCCGGGGGCCGGTGTGATTGGTTGCGGCGCAACGGTCGCACCGTAGTACTCCGGTGCCGGTTGGTCCCCGGCCGGTGTGGCGATGGTCGGCGCTTCGTACGCGTCGACGGGCGACGGCGGGTCCTGTGCTGCTCTGGCCATGGCTTAGCCGAAGTTGCTGATCGTCGACGCGTTGGCCGCGCCCCAGGCCAGGAAGCCCAATAACGCGACAATCCAGATGACGACGAGGATGATCGTTATCCCGCACACGCAGTAGCCGACAATGACACCCGCCAGCGCCAGCCCGTGGCCCTGCTCGCCGGTGCGCTTGATCTGGTGCAGAGCGATGTGGCCCATGATGACGCCGGGGAGCGCGAAACCGACGCAGGATGCGACGAGCGAGATGATCGCGAGGATGTTGGTGGGACGCGCAGGCTGGAGGCTGGGTGCCGGCGCGTACTGGTCTGAGGTCACTGAATGCCGTTCTCCCGAGGATGACTGAGGGCTCGCGCCATACGGCACGAGCCCTCAGCTGAAGCGAAGTGGTTCTAGTAGACGGAGTTAACCGCTGCGGTGCCAGCCCAGAGCGGGAGAAGCGTCACGAAGATCGTCACCAGCAGGAAGATAATTCCGACGACGATACCGACGATTCCGGCGATGATACCGATGATGCGCATCCAGCTCGGTGCTGCGGGCTCGCGCTTGCGAGACATGACACCAATGATGATTGCGGCGAGGCCGGCAAGGAAGCCGAGAACCGGAACCCAGCCGAAGACGAGGCTCGCGAGGCCGAGGATGAAGGACGTGAGCGACAGCGTCTGCTTGACTCCCGCGGCGGCGGGCGCGGGCGCTGGTGCTGCCGGTGGAACTACTGGATCGGTCATAGGGGTACTCTCCTTGAGATTTGCTGAAAAGCCGTAGCGGAGCCCATAGTGGCATCCCCCCGGTCATGGTGTCAACGGACCATGACGGAGTACTTGGTACTCAGACTCAGGCCTGAATGATGGTCGCGGGCAGTGTCGAGTCGGCCCCGAAGTCGAGTCCGGAGGGCGCGTGTCCGGCCATCACGAGCTGTGCTCCGAGGGCCGCAATCATGGCGCCGTTATCCGTGCACAGCTCGAGCGGCGGAACCCGCAACTCGATCCCCGCGGCGGCAGATCGCTCTGCTGCGAGCGCACGCACGCGTGCGTTGGCAACGACTCCACCCCCCAGCAGCAGTCGTGGAACACCCAGATTCACGCACGCCGCGATTGCCTTCGTGAGCAGAACGTCGGCGACGGCCTCGCGGAAGCTGGCCGCCACATCCGCGAGCGGAATCTCGATCCCTGCATCCCGAGTCTGTTCGACCCATCGCGCGACCGCGGTCTTCAGCCCGGAGAAGGAGAAGTCGTAGCGATGCAGGTGCTGGTCCTTCGGCTGGGTGAGTCCCCGCGGAAATCGGATGGCCGCGGGATCGCCGCCGATCGCGACGCGATCGATGTGGGGCCCACCCGGGTAGGGCAGGCCGAGGAGGCGCGCGACCTTGTCGAACGCCTCCCCCGCGGCGTCGTCGATCGTCTCGCCCAGGAGTTCGACGTCGGAGACGAGATCCCGTACCAACAGCAGGGAAGTATGGCCGCCCGATACGAGGAGCGCGATCGTGGGAAGTTCGATTTCCGTTCCGTCGTCGCGAAGCACGTCGGCACCGACGTGACCGACGAGGTGGTTGACCGCGTAGATCGGCTTGTCGATCGCAATCGCGAGCGCTTTTGCGGCGCCAACACCCACCATCAGCGCACCCGAGAGTCCCGGACCCGAGGTGACGGCGATGGCGTCGAGCTCGGCGAGACTGACGCCGGCCTCGGCCAGCGCCGCACTGAGCGCGGGAGTCAACGCCTCGAGGTGCGCTCGCGCGGCCACCTCCGGCACCACCCCGCCATAGCGTGCGTGCTCCTCCATGGAGGACGAGATGACGTTCGCCAGCAACTGGGTGCCGCGCACGATTCCGATTCCGGTCTCGTCGCAGCTCGTCTCGATGCCGAGCACCAATGGCCCGGTCACAGCGTGACTCGCATGATCTGCGCGTCCACGCCATCCGGCTGGTAGTACTTCGCGCGGGCCGCGATCTGCTCGAATCCGAGCGACTCGTAGAGTGCTCGCGCGTTCGGATTATCGGCGCGAACCTCGAGGAACACCTGGCCGGCGCCCCTCGCCGCGGCCTCGGCGAGCATCGCCGTGACGAGGGTCCGTCCGAGGCCGTTCCGGCGGGCAGCGGGAGCCACGGCGATGGTCTGGATGTCCGCATCGCCGCTGCCGCTCGGCGCAAGTAACCCGCCGTAGCCCGCGAGCACACTCGGCGTCTCGGGGTCGAACGCGAACAGGTAGTACGTATGCGGGCTCGCCAGCTCGCCGCTTATCGACTCGGTCGACCATGCGTCCGATTCGAAGGTCGCCGTCTCGAGTTCCATGATTGCGTCGACATCACTCGGAGTCGCCACGCGCAACTCGTAGCCCATCAGCTCACCCGCTTCGGACCGGACGACATCGTCACATCCGGGGAGCGCAGGTAGAGCGCCTCGCTGCTCGCGAACGGCCGCTTGTGGAGGTAGAGCAACTCGGCGACGAGGCCGAGGGATGCCGCGGACACAACTTCCGCGTCGAGTCGTCGATAGGACGCAAACCCGGGAACGATCGCCTCTAGGGCATCAGGCGCGCTGAGGCCGGGGCCCGACGCACGGATCGGCAGCCCCTCGGCATCGGTCCCCGAGTAGGCCGACCAGTAGACCTCGCGCCGACGGGCATCCGTGACGACGAGAATCGGGTCGGCCCGTCCGAACGCGACGGCGTCGTGGCTGACAACGGGGACGACCGGCCGGCCGATCCCGAGGGCGAATGCGCGCGCGGCGGCAATCCCGACCCGAAGCCCCGTGAACGGGCCGGGTCCCATCCCGATCGCGACACCGCTCAAGGCGGTTACGGCGACGCCGGCCTCGTCGAGCGCGCCCTGGATCATGGTGCCGATCACCTCGGCGTGCCGACGCGTGTCGGTTTCGATGAGCTCGGCGAGGACTCCGGCATCGCGATCGACGACCGCGACGCTCGTCCCGGCGGAGGTGTCAATCGCGAGCAGCACCGACCCACCCTAAGTCCTGCCAGCGATCGCCGTGCCCGGTGAGCGTCACGGTTCTGGCTTCGGCAACGTCGTAATCGGTTCCTGAGCCCGTCGAAGGGCCTTTGGGCCGCACGATGTCCATCTCGAGCCAGTTCTCCGTGATCCCATCGAGCAGACCGGCACCCCACTCGACGACGACAATCGATCGCTCAAAATCGATATCGAGGTCGTCCAGTTCGAGTGCACTGCCGAGACGATACGCATCGACGTGCACGAGCGGTGCGCCCGACGGGCGAGGATGCGTGCGCGCGAGTACGAAGGTGGGGCTCGTCACGGCTCCCCGTACTCCGAGTTCGGCGCCGAGACCCCGCGTCAGCGTCGTCTTGCCTGCACCGAGTTCGCCATTCAGCAGAACGAGGTCTCCCGCTCGAAGCTGCCGCGCGATAGCAGCCCCCAGCTGCTCCATGGCCTCCGGGGTCGGAACGATCAGTTCGGTCATGGCACGAAGACGCGGGTCACGCGGGGGCCGATTCGGGTGACGATCTCATAGTTGATGGTTCCTGCGGCCTCGGCCCAGTCGTCGGCGGACGGCACTCCGGTTGCCGGATCGCCGAACAGGATGGCGCGATCGCCAAGCGTGACCTCGTCGTCGCCGACATCCACGACGAACTGGTCCATGGCCACCCGCCCGCTGATTCGATAGGTCTTTCCGTTGATCGACACCGGCGCCGAAGACGAGGCCGCCCTCGGGATGCCATCGGCATAGCCGAGCGGGACCAGAGCCAGCGTCGTCTCGGCGGGCGTGCGATACGTGTAACCGTAGGAGACCCCGCTGTCGGCGGGAACCCGTTTGACCGACACGATCTCGGCGCTGAGTTCCATCACCGGCCGAAGCCCAAGGTCCGCGGAGCCACTCCGATCGAACGGCGAGAGGCCGTACGCGCCGATCCCCACGCGCACCAGATCGAGGCGCGACTCGGGCAGCGACAGCGCCCCCGCGGTCGCGGCCAGGTGGCGCAGTTCCGGCCGCAGCCCTGCGCTCTCGGCCTCGGCCACCGCGGCGTCGAAGCGGGACAGTTGCTCGCGGTCCTCATCCTCACCCGCGTTCGCCAGATGGCTCCAGACACCGCGGACGCCGAGTCGTCCCTCGCGCTCGAACTCCGCGGCTCGCCGAAAGAGCTCGCCGGCCTGGGCGTGCTCGACCCCGTTTCGCGAGAGCCCGGTATCCACCTTGATCTGGATCATGGCGTGGCCGTCAACCTGGGCCGCTCGATCCAGTTGGGTAAACGTGCTGATGCCGAGGTCGATACCCGCGTCGACCGCGGCCTGGAAGTCGGCATCGTCGCCGTGCAACCAGGTCAGGATGGGTGCGGAAATGCCCGCGGCGCGCAGCGCCAGCGCCTCAGAGATGTCGACGACACCGAGCCATTCCGCACCTTCGTCAATCGCCGCCGCGGCCACCTCGATTGCGCCGTGGCCGTATGCATCGGCCTTGACGACGATCATCGTCTGCGCCGGCGCGACGATCGCACGGAGTGCACGGACGTTCGCACGCAGGGCCCCAAGGTCGATTCGCGCCTCTCGGGTCGGTCGCGCCATTACGAGCTCTGCGCCGTCGACTCGACGATGACGTAGGCCACCGCGATACCCGCGTCGTGCGACATCGAGAGGTGGATGCTGTCGATCCCCCGGGCCTCGACGATGCCAGCCACAGCGTTGTGTAGGACGAACGAGGGATTCCCGAGCTCGTTCGACACGACCTCCATGTCGTGCCAGCGAACACCCGTCGAGTCGCCGATGGCCTTGATCAGCGCCTCCTTGGCCGCGAATCGGCCGGCAAGCGAATGCAGGGGCAGGCCCCTCTCGGCCGGTGTGAAGAGGCGCACCAGGAGCGCCGGCGTTCGACCCGCCGCGCGCTCGAAGCGGGTCAGATCGACGACATCAACCCCGATGCCGGCAATCATTATTCGACCGTCACCGATTTTGCCAGGTTGCGCGGCTGGTCGACATCGAGACCCTTCGCCGTGGCGAGCTCGAGCGCGAAGATGTGCAGCGGCACGACCGAGAGCAGTGGCTCGAACAACGGCGCCGCCAGCGGGATCGGGATAACCTCGTCCGCGAACGGTAGCACGGCGGCATCGCCCTTCTCGGCGATCGCGATCACCCGGGCACCGCGAGCGCGGATCTCCTGGATATTCGAGACCACCTTCGGGTGCAGAGACGACGGATCGCGCGGACTCGGCACGATCACGAAGACGATCTGGCCGGGTTCGATCAGCGCGATCGGACCGTGCTTCAGCTCGCCCGCGGCGAACCCCTCCGCGTGGATGTACGCGAGCTCCTTCAGCTTGAGTGCGCCCTCGAGTGCGACCGGGAATCCGACGTGGCGGCCGAGGAAGAGCACGGAACGCGTGTCCGCCATCCATCCCGCCAGTTCGCCGATGCCGGCGGAGGCGACGAGCACCTCGGCGAGCTTGGCCGGGATCGCCTGGAGCTCGGTGAGGTTTTCGCTGACTTCGGCAGCCGAGAGCGAGCCGCGAACGGCGGCGAGGTGCAGTCCAAACAGGTAGAGCGCGGTGATCTGGGCGACGAACGCCTTCGTGGATGCGACCGCGACCTCTGGGCCGGCGTGAGTGTAGATGACCGCATCCGACTCGCGAGGGATCGATGAGCCCATGGTGTTGCAGATGGAGAGCCCGCGAGCGCCCCCCTCCTTAGCAAACTTGACCGCCATGAGCGTGTCCATGGTCTCGCCGGACTGGCTCACCGAGATGACGAGGGTGCGCTCGTTGAGAATGGGATCGCTGTACCGGAACTCGTGCGAGAGCGCCACCTCGACGGGCACGCGTGCCCACGCCTCGATCGCGTACTTGCCGAGCATTCCGGCGTAAGCCGCTGTACCGCACGCGATGATCACGATGCGATCGATGGATTTCAGGACCGAATCATCGAGGCCGCCGAGGTCCGGGAAGGCGACGGCGCCGTCAAGCACGCGGCCGAGCAGCGTGTTGTACACGGCATCCGGCTCTTCGCTGATCTCTTTGCGCATGAAGCTCGACCAGCCACCCTTCTCGGATGCTGAGGCATCCCAGGCCACCTCGTATTCGCGAGTGTCGACCGGTGCGCCGGCAAAGTCGGTGACCTCGACCGAGTCCGGGCGAATCGTGACGATCTGGTCGTCGCCGATCTCGACCGCGCGACGGGTGTGCTCGACGAACGCCGCAACATCGGAGCCGAGGAAGTTCTCGCCATCACCGAGACCGATGACCAGCGGCGAGATGTGACGTGCTCCGACGACCTCGCCCGGACGGTCCTGGTGCACGACCAGCAGGGTGAAGGCGCCCTCGAGGCGCGCAACAACCTGCCGCATCGCCAGCGTCAGATCGCCCGTCTCACGGAATGCTCGACCAACGAGGACTGCGGCCACCTCCGAATCGGTCTCGCTCGTGAAGGTCTCGCCGACGTCGAGCAGCTCCTGCTTGAGCGGCGCGAAGTTTTCGATGATGCCGTTGTGGATGAGCGCCAGCTTGCCGTCGTCGCCGAGGTGCGGGTGCGCGTTGCCGTCGGTCGGGCCGCCGTGGGTCGCCCAACGGGTATGCCCGATACCGGTCTGCCCATCGACCAGGGGCGACGCGTCGACATCGTCGATCAGGATCTTCAGCTTGCCCGCGTGCTTGCGCGTTTCGAGCACCCCGTCCGAGCCCAGCACGGCCAGCCCCGCGGAGTCATAGCCCCGGTACTGAAGCCGACTGAGACCACCCAGCAACACCGCCACACTGCTGTTTGGCCCCACGTAGCCCACGATTCCGCACATCCCGCAATTCTAGGTTGCTCCGGCTGGGCAAGGGCCGGGCCAACGAGCCGACCGCGGCCGGACGGTAACGTTGTCGGCAATGCATGACTCAACATCGGCCCAGCCGTCGCCTTTCGTGGAGATCGATCGGCAGACCTGGGCCGAGCTTGCCCCGTCCACCAAACTGCAGCTCAGCGAGGCCGAACTGGTCCAGCTGCGCGGGCTCGGCGACCGACTCGACACCAGCGAGGTGAGCGAGGTCTACCTGCCGCTTTCCCGCCTCATCAACCTCTACGCGGGCGGCGCGCGCGCCCTGCACCGCTCGACCAGCGAATTCCTGCACGACCCGGGTCAAAGCACCCCGTTCGTGATCGGCGTCGCCGGCTCGGTTGCGGTGGGCAAGTCGACGACCGCGCGACTGCTGCGCGAGCTGCTCGCGCGCTGGGACGACACCCCGCGCGTCGAACTCGTCACGACGGATGGTTTCCTCTACCCGAACTCGGTGCTCGCCGAGCGCGGCCTCATGGAGAGGAAGGGTTTCCCCGAGAGCTACGACCGACGGGCGCTCCTGCGCTTCGTCACCAACGTGAAGAGCGGCGTGGAAGAGGTTCGGGCTCCCTTCTACTCACACCTGAGCTACGACGTTGTGCCAGATGCGGAGGTCGTCGTGCGGCGACCCGACATCCTGATCGTCGAGGGCCTGAACGTCCTCCAGCCCCCCGGACCCGGCGGACGGCTCGCGGTAAGCGATCTCTTCGACTTCACCGTCTATGTGGATGCCCGCACCGGCGA
The DNA here is from genome assembly GCA_030838475.1 of Actinomycetota bacterium. Classification (GTDB taxonomy): domain Bacteria; phylum Actinomycetota; class Actinomycetes; order Actinomycetales; family Microbacteriaceae; genus Galbitalea. The sequence goes on along the minus strand of JAUZFP010000082.1, from coordinate 4,751 downwards.
CATCGCGAACTGGTACGTCGACCGGTTTCTGTCACTCCAGCGGAGCGCGTTCTCGAACCCGAAGTCCTACTTCCATCGCTATGCAAGCCTCAGTGAGGAGGATGCGACGGCCCAGGCCCGGCAGATCTGGAAAGCCATCAACGAACCGAACCTGCTGCAGAACGTTCTTCCCACCCGCGCCCGTGCCTCCCTGGTGTTGCGCAAAGGGTCGAATCACGCCGTCACATCCGTGCTGCTGCGCAAAATTTAGGGTGTGTGACCGCGCCGTTCGATCTGCCCGATAAACTGCGTTTCCTGAGGATCTGTTAGGGAGGCGTTGGTGGCAACCGGTATCGCGGTCCAGTCACAGTGGCCCCTCACGGGCCGGGACGAACAGCTCGGTCAGATCACGGCCGTCCTCCGCTCCCACTTCGTTTCGATCGTCGTGCTCACGGGGGAATCGGGTGTCGGTAAGTCGCGGCTCGCCGCCGAGTCCGCGACCACCCTCACGGTGGATGGCTGGGTGGTCATCCGCGTCGCCGCGAGCGCGATGCTGACCGCCACACCCCTCGGTGCACTCATCCCTGCGATCTCGCCGGGGCGCGACGCAATCGACGTGGTCGTGCGCGACTCGCTCGCCATCTTCGACCTCGTGCGGGAGTCAATCGACCGGCTGGCCAAGGGCAACCGCGTGGTCATGATCGTGGACGACTTCAGCCTGCTCGACCCGCTGTCGATGACCGTCATCATCCAGCTCGTCGCCGCCAATGTCGTCCGGCTCATCGCCACCGTTCCCTCCGGGGAGTCACTGCCGGATGCATTCGTGTCGATGTGGACGGATGACTCCGCACTCGTGCTCGAGGTTCAGCCGCTGACGATCGAGGACTGCGAGACACTGCTGAACTCGGTGCTCGGCGCGCGCGTCGCGCACCGTACGGCGGTCGCCCTTCACGAGCGCTCGGGCGGGAACGTGCTCTTCCTTCGCGAGCTCGTCATCGGTGCAGTCCAGGATGACCAACTCCAGGAACACGACGGCGTCTGGCAACTCCTCGGCAAGCCACTCGGCACCCCCGCACTGCACGACCTGATCCGCACTCGACTCCAGCACCTCGATGCCCCGCAAACCGCGCTGATCGAGCGGCTCGCGGTATGTCATCCGCTCACCATCGACGACCTGCCCGCCGACGCACGCGAGAGCCTCGTCGCGCTGGAGCACGCCGGTCTGGTCATCGTCGAGGAACGACGCGGCCGCACGTGGCTCGCGCTGTCACACCCCCAGTACGACGAGTCGGTGCGGGGGTCGATGTCGCGGCTCGCGACCGTCGACCTGCTCATCGACCAGGCCGCCCTGGTCTCCGAGCGGGCGATGACCCCGGAGGACGAGCTGCGGGTCGCCCTCTGGCGACTGGATGCCGGCGTCGAATCCGACCCCGACATCCTGTTTCGCGCGACCCACCTCGCGGTTCTCGGTGGCGACCATCCACGAGCGGAGCACCTCGCCGCCGCCGCAATCGAGGCCGGAGCGCCGCCGGCCGAAATGCTGCTTCTGCAGGGCGAGTCCATCTGGACGCTCGGTCGGATCTCGGAGGCGCTCGCCGTCCTGGATCGCGCTGCCCTCGAGGATGAGGCGAATCCCACGACCGTCAAGCTCACGGGGCAGATCGCCGCAGCGCGCGCGAGTGTTTTTGCCGGCGAGTCCGACGGTAACGCTCTCGGGCTAGCCGTGATTGACCGGGCCATCGAGCGTCACCCCGAGCTGTCCGTCACGCTCGCCTTCCCCAAATCTGTGCTGCTCCTCAATCTCGAAGACGCCGCGCTATCGGAGCTGGCGCTCGAGGTTGCCGCGCCCGCGGTCGGCGCCGACGAGTCCGAACGAGCCATCTTCGACCTCGCGCAGGGGCTGCCCCTGTCTTCGCTCGGGCAGGTCGACCGAGCGCTGGCCGCGGCACGAGCCGCCGTCGCCCACACCACCGAGAGCCTGCAGCCCGCGTTTTCGCTGCGGCGCGCCCAGATGGTTCTGGAGACCGTGCTCCTTCAGGTGGGGTCGCTTGAGGAGGCACGCGAAATGGCGGTGCATTCGCTCGAGGCCTGCATCGAAGCGGACGACGAACTGGGAACCCGCTACAACGAACTACTCCTCGGGCAGTGCTACCTCGGCATGGGTCAGCTGACCACGGCCGCGAAGTGGCTCAGCGATGTCATCAGCGGGTCGCAGGCTCGCGGCTCCGTCTTCTATCTTGACCAGGCGCGAGCGCTCCTCGCGCTGACCCTCCTCTGGCGCGGGAAGCCGAGCGACGCCGCCAGTGTTCTCGCCGGCATTGACCCGAAAATGGTCGCCTCCAGTTCCTATGCGGCCGCGGCGACACTCTGGCTCGACGCCGTGCGCGGCGGTCGTGACCGCGCGATGGCCGGGATGCTGCGCCGCGCTCGGGCCGCCGCCGACCGAGGGCACGTGGTTCATGCCGCGAGCCTGCTGCACTGTGCCGTACGGCTTGGTGCCGCGGCCCAGGCGGCACCGCAACTCGCGTCGCTCGCATCCGGTACGACGTCCGAGTTGCTCAAGGCGCAGGTCGCTCATGCGACGGCCGAGGCATCCGGCGACCTTGATGCCCTCGTTGCGGCGGGCGACAAATGGGAAGCGCTCGGCTACGCCCTCTTCGCCGGCGAGGCGTTCGTGTCGGCCAGTGCCGCCGCCCGCCGTGCACACAACTCGCGGATGGCCGTCAGCCTGCAGAATCGCGCCGACGACATCCTTGCCAAATGCGAGGGCGCAGCAACCCCCCTGCTCCAGTTCGCGGAACGCGGCGAGCGGCTGACCGGCCGCGAGCGTGAGATCGCGGCACTTGCCGCGCAGGGGCTGAGCAGCCTCGAGATAGCCAAACGCCTCCAGGTCTCGCCGCGCACGGTCAACAACCACCTACACGCCGCGTACTCGAAGCTCGGGGTGCGCGGGCGCAACGAGCTCTGACCGTTTCCGCCCGTTTGGGACGTTTTCGCCTACGCGCGCAGAAGGATTCGTCTCAAACGGAGCAACTCGGCCGCCACCACGGGGTCTCGCACCCGTTTCCGACTTTGCGAGGTCGGAAGGCGGGACTAGGCGCTGAGTTCGGCCTTCACGACGTCGGCGAGCTCATGGCCGATGCGGTCCGCGGTGGCCTGGTCCTGTGCCTCGACCATGACGCGCACCATCGGCTCGGTGCCGGATGGCCGCAGCAGCACTCGCCCGGTCTCACCGAGGGCCTCCTCGGCGACGGCGACGGCAGCCGCGATGGCCCTGTTGCCGTCGAGCCCGTGGTGATCGATGCCGCGCACGTTCACCAGAATCTGCGGGTAGATGGTCATCACCGATGCCAGCTCCGCAAGCGACTTACCGCTGCGAGCGACCTCGGCAACCAGGTGAAGCCCCGTGAGGATGCCGTCGCCGGTGGTCGCGAAGTCGGTCATGATGACGTGGCCGGACTGTTCGCCACCGAGGGAGAGCCCGTGCTCGTTGAGGGCCTCGAGAACGTACCGGTCCCCGACCGCGGTCTCCAGCATCCGGATGCCGTGGTCGGCCATCGCGCGCTTCAGTCCCAGATTGCTCATCACCGTGGCGACGAGCGTGCTGTCCTTGAGCACGCCGCGCTCGTTCATCGCGACCGCGAGGATGGCCATGATCTGGTCGCCGTCGACCACGTTGCCGTTGGCGTCAACCGCCAGGCAGCGGTCCGCGTCGCCGTCGTGGGCAATGCCGAGGTCCGCGCCCGCCTCGAGCACGGCCTTGGCGAGGTTGTCGAGGTGCGTCGATCCGACGCCGTCGTTGATGTTCAGTCCATCCGGCTCCGCGCCGATAACCGTGACCGTCGCGCCGGCGTCGGCGAATACCTCCGGTGAGATACCGGCGGCCGCCCCATGCGCGCAGTCGAGGACAAGATGGATGCCGTCGAGCCGATTCGGCAGAGTGGACAGCAGGTGCACCACGTACCGATCCTCGGCATCCGAGAACCGGCGGATGCGGCCGACATCGGCGCCGGTCGGCGCCAGCTTGGTCTCCCCGAGTGCAACCTCAATGCGGTCCTCGACCTCGTCGGGAAGCTTCGTGCCGCCGGTGGCGAAGAACTTGATGCCGTTGTCCGGTGCCGGGTTGTGGGACGCCGAGATCATCACGCCGAGGTCGGCTTTGAAGTCAGCGACGAGGAACGCCAGCGCCGGAGTCGGCACCACGCCCGCGTCGTACACGTCGACGCCCGAGCTCGCTAGTCCAGCGTTCACCGCGCCGGCGAGAAACTCGCCGGAGATGCGCGGATCGCGCGCGACGACCGCGATCGGTCGGCGTCCGGATGCACGACGACCATCGGCCACCCGGCCCTTGCCGAGCACGACCGCTGCCGCCTGGGCTAGGCCGAGCGCAAGCTCCACGGTGAGGCCGGAGTTCGCTCTACCGCGAACGCCGTCCGTACCGAACAGGCGTGGCATCGTCGTGTGCCCCAGGGACGAAGCCGGTTAGCGCTTCGAGAACTGCGACGCCTTGCGAGCCTTTTTGAGACCGGCCTTCTTGCGCTCGATGACGCGGGCATCCCGAGTGAGGAAGCCCGCCTTCTTGAGCGCTGGACGGTTGTTCTCACGGTCGATCTCGTTCAGCGAGCGAGCGATCGCGAGACGCAGCGCGCCCGCCTGGCCGGAGGGGCCACCGCCCGTGATCTTCGCGATCACGCTGTACGAGCCGAGCAGGTCGAGAACCTTGAACGGGTCATTGATGAGTTGCTGGTGCAGCTTGTTGGGGAAGTACTCCT
>JAUZFP010000074.1 GCA_030838475.1 Actinomycetota bacterium | reverse complement strand
ATCGAACCAATCGCCCCAATCTTCCCGTGCACGGCGGCAACGAGTTCGGCGATGTCGGAGGCGTCGTGGCGCTTGGCGGCGTGAACCATGATCGCGGCGCAGGCTTGTGCGTCGGCGAGGGCGTTGTGGTGCTCGAAGTCCTCGAAGCCGGCCGCCATCGCGGCGACGGGGAGGCGGTACGAGTCGAGGCTGTAGGTCTTGCGCGCGACCTGCAGGCTGCACGCGTACTCAAACGTGGGGGTGTCGACGAGGGTCGCCTCGCACGCGCCCGTGATGACGCCCATGTCGAAGCCGGCGTTGTGGGCAACCAGGATGTCGCCATCGACGAAGGTGACCAGGTCGGGGAGCTGTTCGGTCCACGCCTGCGCGTGGGCGACATCCTCAGCCACTAGTCCGTGGATGCGGGAGTTCCACTCCCAGAATTCGTCGTGCCCAAGCGGCGGCTTGATCAGCCAGTACGCGCTGTCCACGACGCGCCCGTCGCGGACCTTCACCATTCCGACCGAGCAGGCCGATGCGCTCGATGAGTTGGCCGTTTCGAAGTCGATTGCTGTGAAATCCAATGGCACGTGTTGATCGTCGCACGCACTTCCGACGGAGCCCGATGCGACCCGCGCGTAATCTAAAACTGTGAGTAACAAGAGATCACAGCAGGCCGCATCCTTCGATCGGGCCGCGGAAGTGTACGAGAAGGCGCGACCGGAGTATCCGGCGGAGGCGGTTGACTGGCTGGTGCCCGCGGACGCGAAGACGGTGCTCGATCTGGGCGCGGGGACCGGCAAGCTGACCCGGGCGCTCGCCTCGCGCGGGCTCGAGGTGTTCGCGGTCGATCCGTCACCGAAGATGCTCGACCAGCTGCGCGAAGCCGTCCCCGGCGCCACCGTCAGCGTCGGAACCGCGGAGGACATCCCGCTGGCCGACGCGTCCGTTGACGCAATCCTGGTCGGCCAGGCCTGGCACTGGGTTGATCAGGAGGCGGCGCTCCCGTCCGTCGCGCGCGTCCTTCGCCCCGGTGGGACGCTCGGTCTGATCTGGAATCTTCGCGACGATCGCGTGCCCTGGATCGAGCGGCTCACGACGGTGATGCATCCGGCGGAGGGCGAGATCTTCATGGAGACCGGGCGCATCGATCGCGGAGCCTTCGGGGAGCTCGAGTCGGCCAACTTTGAGTGGTCGCAGGACTTCACCCGCGAGGAGTTGCTGGACCTGGTGCGTTCGCGCAGCTACTTCATCACCGCGGACGAGGCGGAGCAGGCATCCATTCTTCGCGGCGTCAACGAGCTGCTCGACACCGACCCGGACGTCGGCGGCCGCTCCTCGTGGAGCATGCCATACGTCACCCGAGCCTTTCGGATGCGTCTCCCCGCCTAGCACCGCTGCCGTTTGTTACCGCTGTGGCCCCCATCGAGGGCGCATCGGTAACAAACCACCACGCGGTCAGCGGTCAAAGAGGTTGAGCGCCGCCCACTGCAGCAGGATGACGGTCTTGCCGTCCACGATGCGGCCGTCGGCGATCATGGCCAGGGTCTCATCGAAGTCGAGGGTGAGCACCTCGATGTCCTCGCCTTCGTCCTCCAGTCCGCCGCCATCGCCGACGACGTCGGCCGCGTTGTAGGGCGCGACGTAGAAGTGCACGCGCTCGGTCACCGAGCCGGGGCTCATGAACAGGTCGAAGACGTGGCGCACGTCGGTCGGGGTTATGCCGAGTTCTTCGGTGGCCTCGCGCGCGATCGCGACCTCGGGGGAGTCGCCGTCGAGGAGTCCAGCGGCGGCCTCGATGACCATCCCGTCCGGATGTTCGTTGACGTAGAGAGGGAAGCGGAACTGCCGCGTGAGAACGACGGTCCGCGCGGCAAGGTCATAGAGCAGGATGGTTGCGCCGTTGCCGCGGTCGTAGGTTTCGCGCTGCTGGGTCGTCCACTCGCCGTCGCGCCGGCGATAGCGCAGGGTGGTCCGCCGAAGCACGTGCCAGCCATCCGAGACGACCTCGACGTTTTCCACGACGACGTTTGGATTGCGGTCGAGGTCCCGTCCGACCCGGTCGAGTCCCGTGCGGCCGCGGGCATCCGGAATGTCCACGCCTCGCCGTCCGCCTGCATCCGTCACGACCTCCACCCTACTTTTCACTGCACGCCCCATCCACGTGGTGGTTTGTTACCCGCGTGGCCTTCATCGAGGGCGCATCGCTAACAAACCACCGCGCGGCGGCCACACTCACGCAACCGGTACCCTTGACCCTCGTGGCTCTTACTATCGCGATCGTCGGTCTTCCCAATGTCGGTAAGTCGACGCTCTTCAACGCGCTCACCAAGAACAACGTTCTTGCGGCCAACTATCCGTTCGCGACAATCGAGCCCAACGTCGGAATCGTCAACCTCCCCGACCCGCGCCTGCAAAAGCTCGCCGACCTCTTCCACAGCGAGCGCATCCTCCCCGCGCCGGTGTCGTTCGTCGACATCGCCGGCATCGTCAAGGGCGCATCCGTCGGTGAGGGACTTGGCAACAAGTTCCTGGCGAACATTCGCGAGGCGGATGCGATCGCCCAGGTCGTCCGCGGTTTCGAAGACCCGGATGTTGTTCACGTCGACGGAAAAGTGGATGCCGCCTCCGACATGGAGACCATCAACACCGAGCTGATACTCGCCGACCTGCAGACGCTCGAGAACGCGATGTCCCGCTACGAGAAGGAGCTGCGCGCCAAGAAGATCACGCAGTCCACGATGGGCACCGCGACCGAGGCGGCCAAGTGGCTCAACGACGGCAAACCGCTGTCGGCGTCGAAGATCGATCTTGAACCCATTCGCGAACTCGGCCTGCTGACGGTCAAGCCATTCATCTACGTATTCAACGTCGATGAGGCAGTGCTCAATGACGGCGCGCGCAAGGCGGCTCTCGAGACGCTCGTCGCCCCGGCACACGCGGTCTTCCTGGACGCCAAGCTGGAGTCCGAACTCACCGACCTCGACCCCGAGGACGCCGCCGAGCTTCTCGCATCCACCGGCCAGGAGGAGAGCGGACTCGACCAACTTGCCCGGATCGGCTTCGACACCCTCGGCTTGCAGACCTACCTGACCGCTGGCCCGAAGGAGTCGCGCGCCTGGACCATCCACAAGGGCTGGAAGGCTCCGCAGGCGGCGGGCGTCATCCACACCGATTTTGAGAAGGGCTTCATCAAGGCGGAGGTCATCGGCTTCGACGACCTGATGTCGACCGGCTCGATCGCGGAGGCGCGCGCTCACGGCAAGGCTCGCATCGAGGGCAAGGACTACGTGATGCAGGACGGCGACGTGGTGGAATTTAGGTTCGCGAACTAACTTTTGAGATGGGATGAACTTGACCGGGCCACAGACGTTCGCGCTTTGCCCGTCGTGACCCAATCGGTGGATGGAAGCTCGCAGTATCAGAGCCTGAGCTGCTCACTTCCCAAGGGTTAGAACGTGAGGTCGAGTCCAGATTCGACAACTGATTCGCGGCAAGACGCGGAGCCGCAGGAAGGTGGGAGCCGCGGTCAGCGCGACGGCTTGCGGTTGACGAACACCTCGAGAAATTCGCCCTCGAGACCGAGACTGCGGTCACGGGTCACGTAGGTCACCGTTGTTCCACCGGACCAGGCGGTGAAGAGTTCTTCAAAATCTCGGCCATAGTCCCAGGTCACCAGTGAACGCCCGTCGCCAACGGGATTGCCGTGGAATTCAGGGACGAAGAGATCCTCGATCTTCCCCTCGACGCGCTCGACGCGCGTGCGGCTCATCTCAATCGTTCGGTGCTTGGGCGTAGTGAAGATATGAGCCCCACCCGGCTTCAGAACGCGAAGAATCTCTTTGGCAGCCACCTGCGGATTGAGGACGTGTTCGAAAACGTCCTGGGTGATGAAGAGGTCGAAGGTGTTGTCGTCGAACGTCATCTTCTCGAGGTTCTCATTTCGGACACCGCCCACTCGTGTGCCTGGAGCAGCGTCCTCGAAAAACTGCGAATCCGAGTATGCCGACGAATAACGAGACAGAAAGTCGTTGGACGGGGAGGACTCGTGCAAGGACGCGTTCTCCCATCCGGGGAAGTAGGTGTCCAGAATCATCTGGAGATGACGTTGCCGAGGAATCGAAAAGCACAGGCCGCAAAGGTAGTCATCGCGATCCCAATCGCCGATGCTCTCGAACAGGGTCTCCTGTCTGCAGCAGTGACAGTAGCCCGCCTTCTTGTCTCGCAGAAGTCTCGCGAGCTCTCGTCGATCCTCGTCGGCTCGCTTCAGGCTGGCCCCCAGCACCGGTGTCGCTCGCGCGAGGTCACTTAACGAGTGGATCATGGCTGTCACTCCTCGGCGGCTTGGGCTGGCACGCGGCGCGCCAGCACCTCATGCTAAGGGGCAGACCGTTGCTCCGCACGCCGAACTGGCGGCGCGAGAAACCGTGCGCGGCAACCGGCGCTGAGCTCCCGGGTCATCGAGGCCGGATTCGTCGCCAGAAGGTGCGACGGGCGGATGGGCCGCCAGCCGCGAGGTCGCAGCATTCGCAGTTCGGCCGTCCCGTCGCAGTACGGCGACGAATTCCGGCAGCATCCGGTCGCCCGATCGCGACCCTCGCCGGCGGCAGGGCCCGACCCGGCCGGGGATCGAAACTCCGGAGCAGATTTGGAACGAAAGAGACCTCGGCTACGCAGAGGTTTTGTGCGGATTGATGAAGGGTGCCGTAATTTTGACTTCCGAGAAAACTGGACAGGGCCTCCGACTGGAACTCGAACGCGGAACAATCGTGTTGCATCGCGATCGCGAAGAGGTCTACCAAGAAATCGCAACCTTGAACGGATTCGAGGACGGTCGGTGGATGCGGTGGCGTCCGCGTGAAGACTCTTTTGAAGATTTGGTCTGACGTAGCCCGATCGAATTCAGGCCCAGCAACTGGTTCGGTGATTCCGGGCGAGTTCGGCTTGATCGGTCTGGCGTGCCCGCCCCATTCCGCCGAATTCGCCCGGATTGGGCATGCTCGGCACCGCCGATAGATTGGAACGATGAGCGAGGCCGGCGAGTTCATCGACGCCGCGCTGCAGTACGAGGTGTCGCCTTACTCGTATCCGAGTGACGAGTCCGACGGTCTGCTCCGCTACGGCACATCCATTGGCGCGATTCGCGGGACGATTCGGGATGCCCTGAAGCGATATTCGGGAATGTCCCACGACGACATCACGGCCCTGAGTTCCGAACTCTGGTCGGCCGCGGTTTTCGAGCGCCGGCAGGCCGCGATCATCCTTCTTCAGGCGCACGTCGAGATCCTGGTCGCCAATGACCTCACTCGCATCGAGGGGTTCATTCGTTCGGCGGGATCCCATGCGCTGGTTGACCAACTCGTTGCGGATGTCGTTCGTCCCATGCTCACCCAAATGGATGCCAGCACACTTGCACGGGTTCAAACCGTGCTGGAGAGGTGGGCCACCGAACCGAGTGCCACGCTCAGCGCGGTTGGACGGGGGCTCGGCGCCTCGACTTTGCAGTAGTTGCTCCATTTGCGCCGATTTGGAGCAGTTTCTGCAAATTCGGCACGCGAATGGCTGGTTTGCGGGCGAAGTGGCGTCGAGATTCCCCAAATCGACGCGAATGGGATGGTTTGGGTCGATTTGGGGCGACTCGGCAATCGAGAAGACCCAGGGACCGGAGGCTGACCTCGCCTCCGGCCCCTGGGTGGTACTACCCGGTGCTACTTGCTGCCACCCACGGACAGCAACTGCTGCGCGAGGGTCTGGATCTGCTGGCCGTACGAGCCGGCCGCTGCAGCCTTCTCGATCCCGAGCACGCGTGTCGCGTCGGATGACGCCGGAGCGTTCTTCAGCGCCGTGATGTCGGACTGCAGGTTTGCCGGCAGCTTCGCGAGCAGTCGCGGGTGCTCGCTCAGGGTCTGCGCAATCTGGGCGCCAGCGGCACCCGGCGTTGCGGCGGCCGTGAGGTCGGTCCGGATCTCATCCATCAGCTTCTTGGTGATCGGGAACGCGGCCGAGGCCTGCAGGTCGGTGGCCAGCCTCTGCAGCTGGGCCCCATAGCCGCCCGCCAGAGCGGTCGACTTGATCTGCTCGGCCTGTGCAGTCGCATCCGCGGGTGATGCACTCTTCAGAGTGGTGAGATCACTCTGCAGGTTCGCCGGTAGCGCGGAGAAGATCGTCTTGCTGTCGATGATTCGTCCGGCCAACGCTTGAGCGCGGCTGCCGTTGATCTGACCCTGGAACAGGTCCGCACGCAGTTGCTGGATCAGCGACACAACGTGCCCCGAACTGTGAACGGTGCTCGAACTATGGGTCGAGACCGGTGTCGGCTGCACGGTCGCCGCGGAGGCTCCCGCGACGCCAACGCCGAGAAGCGCGCCGGCGGCAACTACCGACGTGGCGCCAATCACGAGATGCTTGCGCAGGGGAGTTCCGAGTGCCTGCGCCATTTTCTGGTTGTTGATCATGAATGATCCCTTCCATATTCCATGCCCGCGCCCGCTCCGAACAGTTGGTCGGAGCTACTGCACGCAGGCATCGAGCGAACGTATGCAATGGACCTGAGTAGGACGTCCGTAGACCCTGACCATCACCTCCGTAACGAGGGATGGGCCCGCTAGATCATGCGGAATGCGAGTTCAGGAAACGAGAAATCTCTCCCGGCAGTCGGCGCCGACGACGCGAGTGGCGGACGCGGGATGCTTCGCAAGGAGGTGCGCCGGTCGGATGGGCCGCAGGCTGAGGTTGCCGCCGCAGTTGGGGCAGCGGCCATCCGGGAACTTCTGCACGCAGTCCGCGCACCATGTGCACTCGAACGTGCAGATATAGACGTCGGTCGCATCGACCGCGAGGTCGCGGTCACAGCACTCGCAGTTCGGTCGAATCTCCAACATGGATGGATGCTAGCCCGAACGCATCGTCACTCAGTAGGTGAGCAGCTCCCGCACTTCGACGAGACCGTAGGTCGGAAGCCGGTTCGCCCAGTCGAGGGCGTCGTCCAGGCTCGGGCATTCCATAAGGTAAAACGCCTCGATCTGTCGCTTGCCCTCGACGAATGGATGGCGCTCCACCGCGTCGGCCAGGTCGACGCCGGCGATGCTCGTCTTGACGAGCCGTGCCTCGGTTGCTGCTGGCGCGAGTGCGCCATTGTCGCCGAACACACCCGCCTCCTTCGCTTTCGCGTCGAAGTCCATCCAGGCCTGGACGTCCAGTTCGTCGCCGGACGCCGCATCCGCTTCAGCCCACATCAGCATTAGGAATCTCATATTTCACGGTAACTCGGTGCGGTGACATCATTCCCAAATCGAATTCGGCCCACCAAATCTGGCAGCTGGTCGCGGCCGGATTCAGGGTCGACGAGATTCGGGATGCGCCGGACCGCCCGGGCCGCGAGTTCGTCTTCGTCGCCACCCGCGTCCAGCACTCCAGCTAGCGGAAGATGCCGCCGTCGGAGTCGACGTCGAACGCCCGCAGGTCGAGGGTGTCGAGGATGGATCGAATCAGGTCATTGACGGCCGCGCGGTTGCTCGAGCGGTCCACGAAGGCGAATGACTCGAACGGTTCGGAGTCCTCGACGCTGACCTCGAGGTCGATTCCGTCGCTCTCGTAGGTCGCCCAGCCGGCCGAATCGAATTCGATCCCTGGCGCTGCCGCCGCGATCACTTCCCGCACCTGCTCTGGCGTGTATGCGAGCGGCAGAGGCTCGAAGTCGTCGGGAATGTCACCGACCGAATTCGCGTCGAACGGGATGTCTTGAACGTAAATGTCGCGGGCCACAGGGTCAGTATGGCGTGCCGGTGTGACCAGTTGGTGTCCAGCGCACCTCGACTGGGCATGTCCTGTGCCCCCTATACGGGGGACACAAACCATCGTAGGGTGATGGCAAGACGCACGTCGCGGGGGTGACTGCATTGCGACTTATTGATTTGGCACTGCGGCCCGTAATGCGCAGTTGGGTCCGGGGGGTCTTTCGGGGACTTGCCGACGTCCCACGACCGACGGATGATCCGCGCGTGCACGCATCCGGTGTGGACAGCGATCGAATCCTGCTGTTTGGCAGCGGTCTCGCGGTCGGGTGGGGAGTGCTCAGCCATGACCTGGCTCTACCGGGTTCGCTTGCGCGCGCGATTTCGAACCTCACCGGCAGGGGCGCCGATGTTGACCTCGTTGCGGCAGGTGAGTTTCGAGCGGCCACCGCGCTGCGCGAGTTGAAAGGCATCGACCTTGGTCGCTACGACTGCGTCGTCCTGATGCTCGGTATCAACGAGTCGGTCGTGCTCTCACCGATTTCCGCCTGGCGCCGGGACCTCGATGCGCTTCTCGCGTACATCACCGAATCGACGCCGCCGCGCACGCCGATGCTGCTGGTAGGTATTCCGACATTGACGCAGATCACCCAATACGACCGGCTCGTCGCTCCGGTCATCGCGCACCATCGACGGGCGCTTAATCGGGCGACCGCGGTGCTAGCTGCGCATCGGGAACAGGCGACGTTCATCCCGTTCAATCCGCCGGCACCCGCGCACCGGGCGCGCTTTCGCAGCACCTCCGAGTATCGGGAGGACGCCAGGTACCTGGCCGAGCGAATTGCTCCGGCGCTTGACACCTCTGCCGATCCGGCCGGCGGCCGACGCAGGCCGCGCAATGTACCGCTCGACTCGCTCGCCCGCCGCAACGCGCTCGACGGGCTGTGGAGCCTCGACAGCTCAGCCGACCAGCGATTCGATCGGTTGACGGAATTTGCACGACGGTCCTTTCAGACGTCGACCGCGAAAATCACGATCATTGAGGGCGACCGGTTCTGGACGAAGTCGAGCCAGGGCGAGGCACCGAGCGAGGGTTCGCGGCGGGATTCGATCTGCTTCACCGCGATCGACGGCGAGGATTCCCTCGTCATCGCGGACGCGTCACTCGATCCTCGGTTTGCGGAGATGGAGGTCGTGAAGGGTCCACCCGCGGTGAGGTTCTATGCCGCTCACAGAATCGAGGCTCCGAACGGCGTGCCGATCGGCGTGCTGTGCGTCCAGGATTCGCAGCCTCGGGACATCGGCACCGTCGATCGCGCCCTCCTGCGCGACATCGCCCTGCTGGTCCAGAGGGAGGTGTGGCTCGGAGCGCAGGCCGTCGGTTTCGCGCGACGCCGCACGGTCCGACCGAGCAACCCGGTCGAGAGGACCTTCGCTCCCACATCCTCGTCTCGCTGAGTCGGCCCAATAGGCTTGGGGCCCAGGAGGCTTTCGTCCATGGAGTACGTCATTGCGGTCTGCGGCTTCATCGGCGGCTGGCTGCTTGTTGCTGGTCCCGTCTGGCAGGCCGCGATCGAGCTCCGCGAGGAGGAGGTTGACCGGGAAGCAATCGAGGCCGTCAGGTCGAGCGCGCCGCCGCCCCCAAAGGTCTCCGCCTGGTGGTGGCTGCTCCCTCCGGTCGCGTACTTCCTGCAGGCTCGACACCAACGAGCCGCGCGAAAGGCGTTTCAGGATGCCCTGCCCCCCGAGGCGCTCAAGCAGACCATCTCGTTCCTGAACAAGGCCAACGGGTGGGTGGTGGTGGCGCTCGGAGGATTCCTTCTTGCGGTCAAGGAAACGTGGGAACTTCTCGACGACCTGCACTGGCCGCAGTGGGTGTTCTGGGTTCTCATCGTCGTCATGCCGATCATTGCCATCGGCAATGCGGTGCGAAAAATGGTCAACACGCACAATGCGCTGAATCCGGACCAGTCGCTCGGCAGGAAACGCTAGCCGAGTCGCTCGCGGCGCGCGTCCGCGAACCCGGGCATGCTGAGGTGGTGACCATTCCCGCCATCCCGAAGCCCGCAGTCAAGACACCGGACGTCCACGTCTGGACGGGCCGCGCGGCCTTCGGGGTCGCCTCCTTCCTGCTGGCGGAGTTCATTGTGCGCGAGACCGAGGGGTCGAGGCCGCCGCTGAGCGACACGGACGCACTGATCGCTTTCATGTCGAGGACGAGCGCGCAGACCCTCACGATCGTGACGATCGACGCCGTGCTCATGGCGTTCGTCATGGTTTTTCTTGCTGGGTTCCGGCAGATCATCAAGAACTCGGCGGAGGGTCTGGAGTGGATCGCCGACCTCACCTTCGGCGCGGGGCTCGTGTTCGTCGGCACAACCCTTATCGGCGACGCGATGGAGGGCGGCGCCGCGCTGGATGCGCAGGAGGCTCATCCCTACATCGCGGTGTTGCGTGCGCTGACCGAGGGACACACCCTGTTGTTCGGATCGATCGGATGCGTGCTGCTGGCACTCGTTGCAGCATCCTCTGGCACGGTGATCGTTCGCTCGGATGTGCTGCCCCGCTGGACCGGCGTCGTCGCCTACGTCGTCGCCGGGCTCAACGTCGCCGCCATCCCGACTCTCTTCGGCGGAACCAGCGATACGTCGTTCATTGCCGCCGGTGGGCTGGGCGTCACGCTGTTCGCCACATTCCCGTGGCTCGCGTGGGTGATCATCGTGGGAATCGTGACCGTTCGGGGCCACCGACCCACGACGCGGCGCCTACTTCGAGTAGCCGGACTTCGCCATGGCGATAACGGCCATGACCAGAAGGATTCCGCCAACCACACCGAGAATCGTGATGAACGTGACCAGAACTGACGCGGCCTCCGCTGCACCCATGGGCGTGTCCTTCCGTCGAGGTGAACTAACTCCCTAACGGTACCAAGGTTTGCCGATCGCTAGCGTCCCTGACGCGGCCGTCCGACCCGTCGCACGCCCTTAACGGCGGGTGCCCTGCCTTTGCCCTTCGAGGCTTTCGCCTTCCCGCCCGGCGCCGGCGCGGACGCCTTCGCTGCGGCCGCGGACTTGGCGCGTTCGAGCTGGGTCCTCGAGAGGAGTTCTGCTCCGGCCGGTGTCAACACCGTCGTCGCTGCCGAGTAGTCGAAGAGCGGATAGCCGAGCTCGGCTTCGAGTTCCTTGACCGACGCGATCAGGGTGGATCGTGAGACGCCGACCGACTTTGCGGCGTGAGCGAAATGCAGCTGCTCGGCGGCCGCTACGAAGTCCCGCATGATCTTGTCCACGGCTAGCGGGTTCCGCTGATTTTGCGCGCTTCGATGGTCAGGATGACCCGCACCTGGTCGCGGCAGCCATACCACCGGTATGGCTCGCCGTTGTACTTCTGGGACAGCTTGTCGATGTGGTCCGCGCCGCCGTCGGTCGTCCAGTTGATGACGCGCCCACGCACCTGCAGGTATTGCGAGGGGTCGAGCGGATCGGAGACCGCGAGTGCGACGCGGTCATCCCGTTCGATGTTGCGCATCTTCTGGTGGCCCTGCACCGTGTTGATGATCACGTGCTCACCGTCGGTATCGACCCAGACCTGGGTGAGCTGGGGTGAGCCATCCGGCATGATCGTGGCGAGGTAGCAGATGCTCGGCGCTCGCAGAAGGGTGAGGAGGGGTTCGGTCAGTTTCATGGATGCTGCTTTCGAGGCGGCCTCGTCGGCTGCCAGGTCTCAATTCCTACGCTACCGTCGCCGGTTCGCCGTAGAGTCTGCGCATGGCCGAACCCATCGATCCGGAGCTGGCCGCGTGGGCGGTCGAACGCCTGGCGCCCGGTGGCTCACTGGTGTCCGCGCGCGGGCTGCGTGACGGGGGAGCGCCGTGGCTGGTGAGTGTCGAGGCGGCCGACGCCGCCGCCGACGGCGCCGCGGTCGAGGGCGTCCTGCGCGTCGGCCCCTCGGGGAGTCCGGATGACATCCGCATCGAGTCAGCAGCTCTCCGATTCGCCGCATCGAACAAACTGGTGGTGCCAAAGGTTCTCGGGATGCGGGACGAAACAGATCCCGCCCTGCTCCTGATCGAGCGGGTGCGGGGGAGCAGCGATATCCCGCCCGAGCGCTCCTCCTCGCGACTTCGGAGCCTCGGCGCCTTCGCCGGACGGATGGCCGTACTCGAACCACCTGCGGACTTCGTCCCGCGCACACGCGCGATCTCGGGCGTGGATTTCGCCGCGCTCCGAAGGGAGGCCGATCCACAGCCGCTGCTCCAGCGCGCTGAGTCGATCGTCAGCTCGCACGCTCCCGTCGCGCGTGACGGCTTCGTTCACGGGGACCTGTGGCAGGGCAATTCGATGTGGATCGCCGACGAACTCGTCGCCGTCATCGACTGGGACTGCGCCGGCCGCGGTCCCGCCGGCATCGACCTCGGGTCACTTCGCCTCGACGCGGCCATGTGCTTTGGGGTCGGGGCCGAGGTTGACGTGCTGGACGGTTGGCGAGGAATCGCGGGTGCGGCATCCGACCTGCCCTACTGGGACCTCGTCGCGGCTCTGTCGACGCCACCGGAGCTGGACTGGTTCGTGGATGCGACTCGTGCACAGGGCAGGCCCGATCTGACCCAGGACACGATGCGCGAGCGCCGTGATCAGTTTCTGGCGAACGCGTTGCGCGCCAGCGGCTAGCGGGTCGAGGCCGGAGCTACTTCGCGCGGCGCGCGGCCCGAATAAGTAGGAGTGCGCCGACAAGGTACCAGAAGGCACCGAACGCCGAGTAGCCCGCCAGGGTGGTCAGGCTGGTTTTGGGTGCACCCGAGGTGACGATGAACGAGATACCCGCCAGCACGGACAGGCCACCGCTGATGATCATGGGCCACTGGCCGCCGATCGGTCGACGGCGGCGCAGCGCGAGGTAGAGCTGCACCGCGCCGCTGAGGGATGCCCAGACGCCGAACACGATGAGCGCCGGTGTGAGCCCGCCGCCGATTGCGATCAGCACTCCCGCAGCGGCAATGAGACCAAGCGCGATATTGATGTACTGCGGGAGGTGCGAGGTCGCCCCGGCCGTGGCGCGCGCGTCGAAGAACGTTGCAACCGCATCCCACGCCGGATAGATCGTGAGCAGCACGACGGCGATGACCGTCGGCCGAGTGCCGGTCGTCACGGTCGAGGCCAGAAGAAAGACGAGCGTGACCCAGACGGCCGAGACGACCGCTCGCACGAAGTAGAGGTTGCGGAGCGAGCCCGCGGTGCGGACCGTGCTGGTGGGGGTTGCGGCGACTGCGGTCATCCTGAGCTCTCTTCGGCTACGGGCGGTCGGGGATGACCGTCCATAAGACACAACGAAACGCTCGACGGTTCGGTTCACTGGCTAGGGTTCAGTCATGACCGATGGCGTTGGATACGACCCGACCGGGACCGATTCCGCCCTGCCGACGGTCGATTCGGGATGGCCGAGCGCATACGACCCGTCGGATGACTCTCCGCGCCTGACCGAGACGACGGCGCTTGGACGACACGGACTGGGTCTGGTCGCCCTAGTGGTCGCGGTCTTCGTCATCGTTGCAACCGTGGTCGCGTCAGTCGTGATCGGCGGACTGGGCGGGCAGTTCGCAATCGACCGTACCGCGGACAGCTTCACATACAACCTGGACGTCGACAGCGCGCTCGCCCACTCGCTGTCGATCGCCACGGGATGGCAGTACATCATCGGCACGGCTCTGGGCGTGTGGGCGATAGTTCAGGGCATCGTCGCCATCGCGAAGAAGCGGGGCAGGCTGTTCGGCGCCCTCACGATCGTCATCGCCGCCCCGGGACCGCTGATCTCGGTCGTGGTTACCCTCGGCGCCGCGTCGCAGAACCTGCCGCGCTGACCTGGACTGGCTAGGGTTCAGTCATGACTGATGCCGGCACGAAGGATCCGTATTCAATGTCCGTTGCGGATCCAGCCACTCCGCCGCCACCCCCACCATCGGTCCCGAGCGGCTTTGAGCCTCCGCCCGGTTATGTTCTGACCCCGGTCGACCGCCCGGTGCGTTCGCCCAGACTCGGTCTGGTGGCGATGATCATCGCGATCGCGCTCATCGTCGCCACCGTCATCGTCTCGATCATCGTCGGCATTGGCGCGGCGCCCTTCGCGGTTCACGGCGCGGGTGGTTTCAGTTACAACCTTCAGGTGGGTTCGAGTGACCCCACCGAGTCGGCCCTCGCCGTCGCGAGCCTCATTCAGGGGTTCGGCGGCGCAGCGTTCGGCATTTGGGCGATCGTGCAGGGGATTGTCGCCGTCGCGGCTCGTCGTGGTCGAGCATTCGGCGTCGTCGCGATCGTGCTCGCTGCCCTCGGTCCGGTCATCACAGGGGTGGTCACCCTGATCGTTGTGGGCACCCATCTGAGTTGAGCCGGCTCCACGTCCGCCGGCCGCCTGTCCGCGGCAAGCGCGCCCCCTTTACCCGCGTTAGCGTTGAATCATGAAGCTCGCGATCCACTTTCCCAATTTCACTCTCCCCGGCGAACCCGCCTCCTTGGCCGGAATTCTCGCCGCCACGGCGAAGGCAGCGGATGAGGGCGGGTGCGAGACCATGACGCTCATGGACCACTGGTTCCAGATGGAGCAGCGCGCTCCGGCGACGGATCCGATGCTCGAGGGTTATACCTCGCTCGGGTTTCTCGCCGGTCAAACCAAGCGACTGAAGCTGGGACTCCTCGTCACCGGCGTCACCTACCGTTACCCGGGACTGCTCGCCAAGATCATCGCCACGCTCGACGTGCTCTCGGAGGGTCGCGCGTTTCTCGGCATCGGTGCTGCCTGGTATGAGAAGGAGCACCTCGCACTCGGGGTGCCATACCCGCCGATCTCCCAGCGTTTCGAGATGCTGGAGGAGGCCATCCAGATTTGCGAGCAGATGTGGAGCGACAACGAGGGCCCGTACGAGGGGAAGCACTACCAGCTCGCCGAGACGATCTGTCGCCCCCGCCCGCTGCAGAGCCCGCGACCGCCCATCCTGATCGGCGGCAGCGGCGAGCAGAAGACCCTCAGGCTCGTCGCGAAGTATGCGGATGCCTGCAACCTGTTCGATATCGGTTTCGAGGAGCTCGAGCGCAAGCTGGCGATTCTGGATGCGCACTGCGAGACGTTCGGCCGCGATCCGGCGAGCATCCAGCGCACCGCGCTCGCAGCGGGCGATATCCTCGCCGACGTCGACGGCTTCCTGTCGAAGATGGAGCGCTACGCGAGCCTCGGCATCAGCCAGGTCTGGATCGCGCCACCGGCACCGGACCCCGCAGGCTACGTGACCCGGCTCACCGAGATCGTGCTGCCCCGGCTGTCCGAGATCTGATGGGCGTTTATTCTCTTGGTTCGCTAACGACGGCCCCGGCTGCCGACCACCCCGAGCTGCTCGCGCCCCGCGTTCGCGACGCACTGCGTGCGCTCGGCCTGGACTCGGTCATCGGAGTTGTCGAGATCGATCCCGCGCTGTCGGACACCGCGGCGACCGAGCAGGCCTACGGGCTGACGAGCGAGACACTCGCGAACTGCGTGATCGTGGTCGGACAGCGTGGCGGCGAAGAGCGCATCGCCGCCTGCCTCGTGCCAGCGACAACGCGCGCCGACATCAACGGTCTCGTGAAGCGCCGATGGACGTGCGGAAGGCCTCGTTCCTCGCCCGAGAGATTGCCGTCGAGTCGACCGGAATGGAGTTTGGTGGGATCACGCCGATCGGTCTTCCCGTCGGCTGGCCGATCCTCGTGGACGGCCGCGTTACTCAGACGCCGCTGGTCATCGTCGGGTCCGGCATCCGGCCATCCAAGCTGATCGTTCCGGGAGACCTGTTCTCTTCGCTCCCGGGTGTCGAGGTCATCGACGGGCTGGCTCGCGAAACTTCCGTCGACGCGTAGGGGTCAGGAGCCGGGCGCCTGCTGCACCGGATACCGGAACAGGTCGAGCACACTGCCCAGCTTGCCGTAGCCGCGGTTGGCCCGGCAGGCTTTGTCGATGCTCGACTCCCGCGAACCGCACTGCGCCTGCGCGAACGCTTCGAGGTCGAGCCGGGCACGCGAGAACCCGGACAGCGACCAGCCGAGCGGCACCGAGACGGCTGGTGCGGTCGACGGGGATGCGACAACGACACCCTGGGGTACGAGCGCGCGAGTTCCGGCGACGGCCGCAGAGCATTCGTTGCTCGCCGAGCCGGGATGCGCGGCCGCATATCCGACGCACACCTCGGACAGGCCGTTCGCGATCCGGGTCAGCCAGGCCGACGGGGTCACGAGGGCGACCTGGGCATCCTGGACGGCGGCGATGGGCACCAGGGCATCCGGTCTGGTCTTGTTCGGCGTCGACGTCAGGTCGAGCCCGGGGTCATTGGATGCATAAATTACGATCGGCACCACGAACGGCTTCGCGGTCGATCCGGTTGCCTTCGCGTTGTAGCGGGAAATGACCGCCGCGAGTTCCGGCGAGACATCCGAGATCGAGCCGATTGCGCTGTTGTCGGCCGTGCCACCATCCACCAGTTGCATGCTCTGGAGGTTCTTTCGGCTCGTCGTCAGGCACGACGCCGGGAGCGTCTGGTTCGAAACTCGCCCGGGCGGACTGACCACGGGGAAGCGCGCGGAGAGTTCCGCCGCCGTCGACCAGTTGAGGTCGGCCATGCATCGTGCGCCGAGGTAGTCCTCGAGGTCGATCGTGTTCGAGAGCTCCGTTCCCGGGCCGTTGCAGTTCGAGCTGCCGGTCGGTGCATTGGATGTCGCCTTCAGGTTGAGCTGGCTGACAATGACCTTGCAGCTGGTGACCGAATCCTCCGAATTGAGGATCAGGTACCCGGTTGGATCGACCGGGGCGACATCGTACGGTTTTGAAAACTGCGGAGCCGCGGCCTCCCAGGTGAGCTCCTGCAGCGCTGTTCTGTCGTGCCACGCCCACGGCGATGCAAGCGGGCTGGCGAGGTTCGTCGGACTCGGAACGCGGATGCCCGTGACGCCGCCGACCAGGTCACCATCCAGAAGCCCGGCGACATCCGCCGCCAACGCGTTAGGCCCGCCGTAGTTGGCCGTCGACATGCCGGCCGTCGTCGCTGCGGGATTCCCATTCGACTGGAAGCTGGCGATGCCAATACTCCCGCCGCTGGCGCCACTGGACAGGAAGGTCGCACCGGCCGCACACGCGCTCGAATCGGGATTGCTCGAACTCGTATCCGCCGGCAGGGTGCGCAGGATGTCGACGGTCCAGGTGGCTGCCCGGATGCCTCCGCCCTGCGCCGCGAACAGGATCATTGGTCGGATCGATGTCCCGTCGGCGAGCCCGGTCGTGCAATCTTTTTGCTTCGCGTTCCAGAGCGTGAAAGCACTCTGCACGGTCTGCCGCGCGTCCAGCGAGCCACCCGCGGTCGTGCGAATCGCGTGGAGTGTCGGGGGAACATCCACGAACGAAATGACCAGGGGCACCACGATCAGCATCGTGACGATGGGCGTGGAGCGCAGCTTCAACACTTGGAACAGGGCAAGCGGTTTGCTCTTGCCGAAGACCACGATGAGCATTCCGATAATCGTGGCCCAACAGCCAATCAGGAGCACAAGGGTCCCGACCGGCCCGAGGAGCTCCCCGAACTCGGCGGGCAGCAGCAGGAGAGCGACGATCCCGACGCCGGACACGCTCAGCGCGATGACGCCGAGCACGTTGACGACGCCCCGGACCCGTGCATCCTGCTCGGCACTCTCGGCCGTGATGGCCTGCGCCACTGCGGCAAGACCGACCCTGGTGTGCGCGGCGGCAGGCGTCGGTGCGTCCGTTGCCTCGACGTTGTGGATGACCCTGCGCCGCGCCACGGCGAATCGAAACAGGACCGGCACGCCGACACCGATGGCGAGCAGCAGCAACTCCATGACCAGCAGCGACCAGAAACTGTTCGCATAGATCGACTTCGAGAACGCGCCGGTGAGCGCGAGGAACAGTGGCGACAGCAGCGCCTTGAACGGTCCGAATACCCAGATTGCAATCCAGACCGCCACCAGAAGGTCTCCCGCGATGCGTACCTCCCGGGCGTGCGATCCGAGATTGGTCTTCAGGAAGGGCTGGCCGAGTGTCCGACCTCCGACGATCATCCGAATGATCGCGGAACTGGCTGGTATGGCGAGAACGGCGACGAGAAAGACCGAGACGACGAGGCTATCGATGGATGCGCCGTGCGTGAGCAACCCGATGACGAGGGCCACGATCGCGACGGCGAGAGCGAAGACGACCCAGTAGCGGTAGCCTCCCGCCGGCCGGTCATCCGTCGCGGTGAGCTGTGCATAGTGCCGCGCTCGTTGGCGACCGAGCGCGAACAGGCTCAGGCCGGTGAGCGCGAAGGCGACGAAATCGAGCACGAGAGTCGCGATAACCGGCCCCGGAAACGTCGGCAAAATTCCGCCGCCCGCCGGATACGTGACCCAGCCGCGGTAGACATCCGAGATCTGCTCGAACAGGTTCGGCAGCGGCAAGAGCGAGAGCGCACCGACGGCGAAGACGACGATGCCGACCAGTCGCTGCGCATAGATTGCACGGATCGCGAGCACGAGGAATCGTCGAACTACGCCCCCCATGACATCGCTCAGAAGCAGCTGGAGTACGAGCACGACAAGGCTCGCCAGCCGCAGATAGCTGACAACGGCGAGCACGACCGCGAGCCAGCCAATCGCCGACGTCGACAGGTCGAGCACCAGAACGAGGACATCCGCCAGGAGGCTCAGCGCGACTCCGATGAGGAGCACTATCGAGGCCTTGGTCACCGAAACCGTAGGCCCGGGGTGGGCTGCGTTCCAGGACTCCACGCAGAACAGGATCAGGCGATAGATCAGCACAGCAGCGCACGCGACGAAGAGGATGTCGACCACCACCGAGATCGCGATGAAACTCTGGGCCGAGGTTGCGGCGCTCGCCGACTTCCACGCGCCCCACGCGTTCGTCTGCGCGGCGGCACCGAACCCGGTCACGTCCCCGAGGGTGTGGGTGTGGCCATCGGCGGACAGTACCTCGCCGACGAGCCGGTCGAGCTCGCTTCGCACAATCTGCAGCGCGACGGCGAAGAGTACGAGAGCGGTCGAACTGAACAGGCTTCGTCGTAGCCGCGGAGCAGTCCTCATGGCGTCTCCCATACCGGTCGTTCTAGTGGCCACAATCTACTCCGAGCACCCCGCACTTCGTCACGCGCGGGAAACACCGAATTGCTAGGCTGTCGACACAATCGAACATCGGGCCGCGCACGC
>JAUZFP010000007.1 GCA_030838475.1 Actinomycetota bacterium | reverse complement strand
CAGACCGACCAAGTCGAGCAGCTCGGCCACCCGTGACTGGCGCCCCCGCTTTCCCTTCGCAAGCCGGTGCACGAACAGCGGCTCGGCAATCGCCAGTCCAACGCGGGTGCGCGAGTTAAGCGACGAGAACGGATCCTGGAACACCAGGCTGATCCGCCTGCGTAATGCCTTCTCCTCGGCCCTCGGGACGCCGAACACATCGGTTCCCCCCATCGTTGCGGTACCGGCGTCCGGCTTGACCAGTCCGGTGAGAGCGGCTGCCACGGTTGACTTGCCCGAACCCGATTCGCCAACCAGACCGAGCGTCGTTGCGCGTCGGATCGAGAACGAGACGTCGCGCACCGCATGGACGATCGACTTGCCGATCGGCGTCGTCACCGGGAAGCGGACATCGAGTCCGTCGACGTCCAACAGCACCGGGGCATCCGCCGGCGGCGGCGGCCCGGGGCCGCCTATGAGCGGCCGGGCCTCAAGGAGCTGCTTTGTGTAGGGGTGCTGCGGTCGATCGAATACGTCGAGAATTGGCGACTGCTCCACCGCCTCGCCGTCCCGCATCACCGTCACGTCGTCGGCGACCTGTCCGATCACCCCGAAGTCGTGGCTGATCCAGATCACAGCGGTGCCAAAGTCGCGCTGCAGATTGCGAATCAGGTCGATGATCTGCGCCTGCGTCGTCACGTCCAGCGAGGTGGTCGGCTCGTCGGCGATCAGCAACTCCGGGTCGCACGCCAGGGCGATCGCGATCATCACACGCTGCCGCTGTCCACCCGACAGCTGGTGCGGGTAACTGTGCAGGCGTGCCTCGGGATCGGGCAGGCCCACCGCGTCCAGGAGCTCTAGCGCCCGCGCCCGCGCTTGTCGCCGGGTCAGACCGCGGTGCGTCCGGAGTGACTCTGTGATTTGCCGCTCGAGCGTGAGCAGCGGGTTCAGCGACGTCCCCGGGTCTTGGAACACGAAACCGATCCGGCTGCCGTGAATGGTGCGCAGCAGCCGGCCGGAAGCCCCGAGGAGCTGGGTAGGCGCCGAATCCCCCGCAGCGGCAAGCACACTCGTCCCGGTCACGACGGAGCCCGGGGCGTCCAGCAGTCCGGTCGCAGCCAGCACGGTCATCGACTTGCCGGATCCGGATTCGCCGACGATGCCCAGCGTCTGCTCACGTTGCACGTCGAACGCGATCCCGCGCACGATGTCGCGTCGCCCGATGCGCACCCGTAGGTGGCGTGCGCTCAGGATGGGGCCGATCACCGCTGCCTCCGGGCTTCGATCATGGTCCGCTGCTTTGGATCGAGTACGTCGCGCAGTCCGTCACCGAGCAGGTTGAAGGCCAACACCGTGGCGAAGATTGCCGCGCCGGGAAACACACCCATCCACCACGCCCGCTGGACGAAGCCCTGCGCATCGAAAAGCATTCGCCCCCACGACGGTTCAGGCGGTTGGATGCCCAGCCCCAAAAAGGACAGCGCTGCCTCCGAGAGGATCGCGAATGCCAGTGACACCGAGGTCTGCACGATCACAGGTCCAGCGATGTTCGGCAGGATGTGGCGACCGAGCATGTAGAGATGGCCGGTGCCCAGCGTGCGGGAGACCGCAACGAACGGCTCGACGCGCACACTCAACGTGCTCGCCCGGGCCACCCGGGCGAAGATCGGCGTATAGACGATGCCGATCGCCAGGATCGTGGTCGCGCTACCGGGCGCGAGGATCGCGACGATGGCCAGTGCGAGCAGCAGCACCGGAAACGCGAACATCACATCGACGACGCGCATGAGCACCGCATCGAGAAGACCACCCCGATAGCCGGAGATGACGCCGATCGTCACGCCCACGACGAACGCGAATGCCACGCTCGCGAGCGCAATTTGCAGGGAGGCATGAGCGGCCAGCAGCACCCGGGAGAAGATGTCGCGGCCGAGTTCGTCGGTGCCGAACCAGTGCGCGCCGGTCGGCGGCTGCAGCGCGTCCGCGACATCGATCTTGTTGGTGCCGTACGGAGCGATCCGGCGCGCGGTGAGCGCGACGACGACGATGCCCACGAGAACGACCGCGCTGGTCGTGGTGACCGGATTGCCCAGCAGCAGCCGCCACGACGCCACCCGGGCGCTCTCATCGCCCGATGCCTCGTCGGCGAGGCGCATGTCCGTCATGAGAGCCGGATCCTGGGATCGACCACGGCGTAGAGCACGTCCACGACCAGGTTGACGAGCAAGAACAGGACCGCGATGAGCAGCACCGCGCCCTGGATCAGCGGGTAATCGCGGGCAGCCACGGCGGTGTAGACGAGCCGCCCGATGCCTGGCCACGCGAACACTACCTCGACGACGATGACGCCGCCGAGGATCGTCGCGAGCTGGATGCCGGTGATTGTCAGCACGGGGATGAGGGCGTTGCGCACGATGTGCCGCAGTGTCACCACCCAGGGCGGCAGACCCTTGGACCGGGCGGTCCGCACGTACCCCATCGAGGCGACGTCGAGCAGCGCCGAGCGGATGTATCGCGTCATGATCGCGCCCGCCACCAGGCCGACGGTCAGTCCCGGCAGGATGACGTGCCGCAACCATCCGGCCGGATTGTCGGACAGCGCCTGATATCCCGAGGTCGGAAGCCAGCCGAGGGTCGAAGCGAATAACGCGATGAGCAAGAGGCCCATCCAGAAGTCGGGGATGGAGACGCCGAACTGGCTTGAGATGCGCACGACCGCGTCGCTGATTCGGCCCTCGCGCAGCGCCGCCCAGATGCCGGCTGGGACGGAGATGAGCAAAGCGATGACGATGCCGACGACGGCCAGGGAGAGCGTCGCGGGCAGCCGATCAAGCAGTGTCAGCGTCACCGGATCGCCGTTGCGGAAGCTCACGCCGAGGTCGCCGGTGAGTGCCGAACCGACATAGCCGAAGAACTGCTCGACGATCGGACGGTCGAGCCCGCTCGCCGCCCGGAGGGTCTGGTAGGCGTCGGGTGAGTAGCGCGTGCCCAGGGCGATTCGTACGGGGTCTCCGGGCACGAGATGCACGAGACTGAACGCCACGATCAGCACACCGAGCAGTACCACGAGGGAATAGAGCAGTCTGCGCGCGAGAAAGCGCACGATCGAGCTGGTGAAGAAGGTTTTCATCGTCACTCAGTTCAGCGCCGCGGTGCGGAAGCGTATCGCCCGGTCCGGTCGCGCCTGGTAGCCCGCCAAGCTCTTGCTCCAGGCCTGGATCACGGACGGGTTGTAGAGGTAGATGTAGCTGGCCTCGTCCGCGACGATCGTTGCGGCCCTGGCGTAGAGACCCGCGCGGGCATCGCGATTGGTCTCGGCCCGCGCGGCGTCGAGCGGACCGTCGACATCTGGGTTCGAGTACTTCTGGGCATTGCTTTTTCCGCCCGTGTGCTGCTGCGCGTAGTAGAAGTCGTCGGGGTCGATATTGCCGAGCCAGCCCATCATGAGCATGTCGAAGTTGCCGGCGTTCTCCTCGTCGAGCCACGCGGCGAAGTCCATGCTGCGGATCTTTACGGTGATTCCGAGCGCGGCGAGGTTGTCGGCGATGATCTGCGCCGCGGTAACCGTCTCCGGATATTGGCTTGTCGCCATCATGTCGATGGTGAGATCTTTCACCCCGGCCTCGTGAAGCAGGCTCTTCGCCTTGGCGATGTCGAGCGTGTAGCCGTGATACTCGGTGTACCAGGGGCCGCCTTTCGGGATCGCGAGCTGGTTCACGGTGGCGGTGCCGTAGCCGGTGGCCTGCACGATCGCGTGCCGGTCGACGCCGTAGGCGATCGCCTGGCGCACACGCACGTCGTTCCACGGCTTGCGGGCTTCGTTTAGCGCGAGGTACCAGTAATCGTTGCTCGGCGTCACGCCCAGGTTTATCGAGTCGTCGGTCTTGAGTTCCTCGACGCGCTGAGTGGGGATGGAGTCGGTCCAGTCGATCTCGCCGGCCTGCAGTGCCGATAAAGCCGTGGACGCCTCAGGGATGAAGCGGAACGTCACACCCGAAATGAGCGGTGGTCCCCCCCAGTAGTTTTTGTTCGCCGCGAGCGTGATCGAATCTCCGCTTTTCGCACTCCTGAACGCAAACGGCCCGGTTCCGATTGGGTGCGTTGCGATCTCGCCGCTCTCGACGTTCTTTCGCTGCACGATGGCCGTTCCTTTAAACCCGCCGATGTTCGACAGCAGGTTCGGCGTCGGCTGCGCAACGGTGATCTTGACGGTGGATTTGTCGGGGGCGGTCACGTCAGTGACCGCGCGGAAACGGTCGGCGTTCGAAAGCTTTTGATCGATGATCCGTTTGTAGGAGTACACGACGTCGTCAGCCGAGAACGGGCTGCCGTCATGGAACGTGACGCCTTGCCGCACATGGAAGGTCCAGGTGAGCTGGTCGCCGCTCACTTCCCACGATTCGGCAAGCGCCGGACGCATTTCGAGGTTTTCATCAGGCTCGACGAGCGTGTCGTAGACGTTCTCGAGAACCTCGAACGAGAAGTAGGCGCTGGTCTTGTGGGGGTCAAGTTGGTCTGGCTCGCCGGCGATGGCCGCGATGAGGTTCTGAGAAGACTCATTGCCGAGGTCAACTCGTTCACCGGTCGAGCAAGCGGTGAGGGTGATGGCGATGACCAGGCCGATGCCGACCAGTACCTTCGGTCTTCTCATCAGGAATGACTCCACCATCATTTGCGGGTTATTTCACCGTAGACATCTTGCTCGGATGTCGGCGGCCACCGCGTGCGGCACGACCGGTGTTAATCGGTGCTGATCGGCATCGTCGCGTGTAGTGACGTTCCGCGTCCGGGCTGGCTGGCAACGTGCATATGACCCCCGAGAGCCTCGACTCTGTCTTTGAGGCCGATGAGCCCAGAGCCTTTGTCGGAGTCCGCTCCTCCGA
>JAUZFP010000122.1 GCA_030838475.1 Actinomycetota bacterium | reverse complement strand
AGGTAGATGCGGCGAATGCCTGACGCTGGCACGCTCAGAATGTGCGGTGCGAGGTGCGGCATGTCCCTACGCTACTGGCTTTGCTCCGGCCTGTCGCTCGATCCGAATGCGGTCCGCCTGCGACGGCGGACGCTCCTCGTGTGGCACTGCGGATGCCGGGATTCCGGCGACCAGGATGGCCGGATCGACGTCCAGCCCGCCGGCGATCTTGATGATGTTGTGGAGGCTCAGGTTGCGGGTTCCGCGCTCCACCTGACCGACGAACGTCCAGTGCACATCCGAGAGTTGCGCGAGTGTCTCCTGGCTGATCCCGAGTCGAAGACGCTCCGCCCGCACCCGCTCTCCAAAGACCCTTGCGGCATCGGATTTCGTCTCACGCATGAATCATGACTACTCATCCCAATACCTCTGGGCCAGAGCAGTAACGATCAGTGCCTTAGCGTCCCAATACTATGCGTATGCATATATTCTGGTCCAATTGTCGGATCGCCGAGCGAACTGGTAATGTTGTCTGTTGGCTTCCGCGCGATTTTCGGTTTCCGAATTCTTTGCGCGTTTCGCGGTCGAGATCCTTCAGTACTTCGGTTCTCATCCCGGCCGCTCATCCATCTCTCGCACCAAACGAAAAGGTTATCCACGTGGCAAACATTAAGTCGCAGATCAAGCGAATCGGCACCAACAAGAAGGCTGAAGAGCGCAACAAGGCGCTCAAGAGCGAGCTGAAGACGGCCATCCGTGCCACGCACAAGGCGGTTGCCGCTGGCGACAAGGCCACCGCGACCACCTCGCTGACCCTCGCGGGCAAGAAGCTGGACAAGGCCGTCAGCAAGGGTGTCATCCACAAGAACCAGGCGGCGAACCGCAAGTCGGCCATCGCCAAGCAGGTTGCTGCCCTCTAACTAGAACTTCTCGAAACGCCCGTCGCAGCTACTGCGGCGGGCGTTTTGCTTTTAGTCATGTCGGGTGGCGGGAGAAACTGCGCCGCGGGCGGAGTTACAACGCCGCCCGTCGAGCAGGTTCTCCCGCCACCCCGCGCAGTATCTCCCGCCAACCGAGAACGAACGGTGAGTTAGACCTCGCCGCGACGGCTGATGACGCCGATCATGCGTTCGAGGGCGAAGACCGGGTCGCGGCCCGCACCCTTCACCTGCGCGTCGGTCTCGGCAACGAACTCGATCGAACGTCCGAGCCCGGCGTCACTCCAGCCCTGCAGGTCGCGCTTGGCACGGTCGACCTGCCAGGGGGCGAGGCCTAACTGCTGGGCAAGCTGCATCGAGCTTCCGCGAATCCCGGACAGTTTCGCCATGGTTCGAAGTTTGGATGCGAACGCAGCGACCATCGGAACCGGATCCGCTCCTGATGCCAGCGCGTGCCGCAGAAGAACGAGCGCCTCGCCGTGTCGACCGGCGATCGCGGTGTCTGCGACACGGAACGCATTGGTCTCGACCCGACCGGAGTAGTACTTCTCGACAGTGACCTCGGTGATCTCCTCGCTCGAATCCTCGAGCAGCTGCTGGCACGCGGATGCGAGTTCCGCCAGGTCATCCGAGAACGCAGAAACGAGCGCCCGAAGGGCACTCGCGGTCACACGACGACCGGCGTCCGAAAATTCGGCGGCGGCGAAGTCGAGCTTGTCGCTGTCTTTCTTGAGCTCGGCGCAGACGATCTCGATTCCGCCACCGAGCCCGCCACGGATGGCGTCGAGCAGTTTCTTGCCGCGCACTCCGCCGTTGTGCCGGAGCACCAGGTAGGTGTCGTCGGCCGGGTTCTCGAGGTAGCTGAGCGTCTCCGTGAGAAAAGCGTCGGTCAGCTTCTCAACGTTCGAGACCCGGATCAGCCGCGGGTCGTTGAACAGCGACGGGCTGGCGAGAGTCAGCAGCTCGCCGGGCACATAGCCATCGGCCTCCAGGTCGTTGACCTCGAGCGCGGGATCCTCGGCCTTCAGGGTGTCCCGCAGCAGTCGAAGCGCGCGATCGGCCAGGAATCCCTCTGTGCCGGAAATGAGGATGATCGGAGCCGGTCGCACCTGCCGCCACTCGAGTTGTGGGATCGTCGGAACGGTCTTCGACCCGGAGCCCCTGCCAGCTGTTGGTGCGGCCACCGTGCTCCCTTCGACGCGCCTGCGGCTCCAGCTTAACCGGGACCACGGGCGTCCGGACGCTCGCTCCACACTGCGACGGTGCCTGGGGTGGTTCCCGGGCTAAGGAGGATCAGGCCTTCGGTATCGGTGCGTGCTGGCAACGTCCCGACGCCGGCAAGGATGTCCAGGAGGTGCTGCGTCGGATGCCCGTATTTGTTGTGCAGCCCGACCCCGATGAGACCGACACTGGCCGAGACGCGCTGGTACAGCGCGTCGCTCTGATCGGCCGATCCATGGTGCGCGACTTCGAGAACATCGAGTCGGGGCAGAGTCGGGTTCGCGGCCAGCATCAGGTTCTGCGCGGTCTCGTCGAGATCGCCGACGAACATCGAACTGAGGCACCGGTCCGGGCATCGACCCACCGGTTCAAATACGACGGTCACGCACGCCTCGTTTCCGGGCAGGATTCCATCGGGTAGCACCGCCGGCGGCCAGACCACCGACCAGCGGAGGTCGCCAAGCCGCCCGGTGAGTCCCTCGCTCACGCGGTCGACACGCGTACCACCATCCAGCAGGCCCTGGATGATGCCAACATCCCGCGCCTTCCCGGTCGACGGACCGACGAGCGCGCGGTCGGTCATGTCATCGACGACCGGCGTGCCCGCGACATGATCGAGGTCGTAGTGACTCAGCACCAGCAGGTTGATCCGGGTGATTCCGAGTTCGTCGAGGCACGCCTTCAGTAGTGGCCCGGACGGTCCGGTATCCATCAGAGCGACCTTGCCCGCACTGCGCACCAGCATCGCGTCGCCCTGCCCGATGTCGCAGTCTGCGATCTGCCAGTTCGGCGGGCGGCCGAGGTGCCCGATTGCCGTCGACAGTCCTGTGATCGCCAGCGGAATGACCAGCGACAGCACGAGGGTCGCAGTCAGGATGCCTCTCCCGCGCCCAGAGAAGCGCCCCAACAGCAGGACGAGCAGGAGCGCGGTCACCGCGACCAGCGCCACTACTCCGATCCAGCCGACCGGCCACGGCAGGCGAGCACCGGGAAGCCCCGCGAAGAACGTGGCGACGTCCGCGATCCACGCGGCCGGGACCCAGGCAACCGCCGCCATCACGTGCCCGACCGGGGGCGCGACGGGCAGGGTGAGGCAGGCGACCAACCCGAGCACGGTCGCGAGCGGCGACGCGGGTTCCGCGAGAGTGTTCGCGAGCACCCCGTAGAGCGGAAGCGACGGGTTCAGTGTCAACAGCACGGGCTGGCAGGCCAGCTGAGCGGCCAGCGGCACGGCGATGACGAGTGCCAG
The DNA here is from genome assembly GCA_030838475.1 of Actinomycetota bacterium. GTDB lineage: Bacteria > Actinomycetota > Actinomycetes > Actinomycetales > Microbacteriaceae > Galbitalea. Next base: position 46,638 of record JAUZFP010000122.1, on the reverse strand, counting down.
CCAGCGCGGCAACCAGCGTTCCAGCCTGCGAGTGATCGGCCCAGCGAAGGCCATGAGCCCGGCCGTAGCGAGAACCGACAGCGCGAACCCGTAGTCGAGCGCGAGCCAGGGATCGAGCGTCAGCATCGCCAGAACGGTGACGCCGACCACCGGAAGCCCGGCGACGGGTCGTCCGCTCGCGAGAGCACCGAGCACCAGGGCGGCCATGATCGCGGACCGCACCACGCTGGGCTGCGGTGTGACGAGCACGACGAATCCAACCAGGACAACCAACGCACCGGCGACGCGCACTTCCCTACGCACGCCGAGCGCGCGCCCGACCAACAGGATCAGGCCGATGACGACAGCGCAGTTTGCTCCGGAGACGGCGGTCAGATGACTGAGCGAACTCGTCTTCATCGAGGCGCTGAGCGTCGGCGAGACGGACGTAGTGTCGCCGATCGCGAGCCCCGGCAGGAGCGCTCCGCCGTCACCGGGCAGGGATTGCGCAGCATCGGAGAGGCCGGCACGCAGCCCGTTTGTCCAGCTCAGGTACCAGGGCGGTGGCGCCAGGTAGCGAGCGCGGCCACTCGCGAATACGAGATACGACACCTCGTCGCTCGGGGCCGTCGCCTGCAGCGACCCGCTCACCGTGAGGGTCGAACCGATTTCGATTCGTGTCGCTGGCGCGGCGTCAAACACCAGCACGGGCACGGAGACGGAAGAGCCACCGACGCGCGTCAGCGTCGCGGCGAAGTGATCACTCGCGGGGGTCACCGTCTCGGTGGTGACGATTGTCACGGCGCTCAGCACCCGAGTGCTTCGAACCACCTGCGGCCGTCGGGAGTCGGAGCCCGCCGCGGCCGAGGTCGCGACCAGCGCCATGGCCGCGAAACTCACGCCGAGCAACGCGAAAATCGCACGGTGCGAGGGGCGGCCCCGCACCAGCAGTGCGAGGAGTATGCCCACCGCGGCGAGCACCCAGCACCCGGACGCGACCGGCACCATCCACGCCGGAAACGGCAGCAGCACGATCGCGACCAGCCACCCCGCACCGGCCGGGATCACGATCCGCAGGTCCACTACGTGCGCACCTTCGCCTTGATCGCGGCGAACTTCTTCGGACCGATGCCGGGAACGTTCTGCAGGTCGTTCACGGTACGAAAACCGCCGTGGGCCGTTCGATAGTCGAGGATGCGCTGCGCCAGCGACGGGCCGATCCCGTCGAGGGTCTCGAGTGCCGTCGTATCCGCAGTGTTGATATTCACGGTCGCGCCGGCGCCCGCCTGTCCGGCCGACGTGGCGGGAACGGCGCCCTGCGCCAGGACAACGATCTGCTGTCCGTCCTCGATGACCTGGGCGAGGTTCAGCTGCGCCTGGTCGGCCGAGGTGGTGAATCCCCCGGCCGCGGCGACGGCGTCGACCACTCGGGACCCCGCGGGCAGCTCGTACAGGCCCGGGCGCGCGACCTGGCCAACCACGTGAACGAACGCCGTCGGCGAGTCGGCCGCCGTCGGATCAGCGGTGTGGACGACTCGCGTCCGGGTCGACGGTGGAGCGGCCGTCGCCGTCGACCCGTGCGGCGCCAGTGCGCTGACGAGCACGGCAACTCCCGCGAGGACCAGCACCAGTACGACACCCGCACCGAGCCCAACCCGCAGTCGCAGCCCGCGACCGGTCGATGTTTCGTTTTCCACACCCGCACGCTAGATCGCGCCCCGGTCCGGGACGCGACGCACGTGGCTACCTGTGGAGATGCACCTATCGAGTTGCGATGTTGACGAGTCGCGGAGCGCGCACGATGACGTTCGCGATCTCTCGGTCTCCCAGAGTCCGGATCACGGCAGAGGACTCTCGAGCAAGCTTCTCCAGCTCGTCCGCCGAGATCTTCGGGTTCACGGTGAACTTGTCGCGCACCTTGCCATCGACCTGGACGACAGCGACCACGGAGTCCTCGATCAGCAGCGTCGGGTCCGGCTTGCGCCATCCCGCAAGCGCGACCGTCGGCTGGTAGCCCAGCTTCTCCCACATGTCCTCGGCCGTGTAGGGCGCGAACAGGCTGAGCGCCACGGCAATGACCTCGGTGGCCTCGCGCACTGCGGCATCGCCTGGGCCCGCCCCCGAATCGATGACCTTGCGGGTCGCGTTGACCAGTTCCATGATGCGCGCGACAACGACGTTGAACTTGAACGCCTCGAAGAGGCCGGGGCCATCCGCCAGTAGCCGGTGCGTCTGCCTGCGCAGCTCGGGGTCGCCGGTCTTCCATTCGATTTCTGGCTTGCTGGTGACGTCGTTGGCGAGCCGCCACGCGCGCGCGAGAAACTTGCCGGAGCCCGCTGGGGACGCGTCTTCCCAGTTGAAACTGTCTTCCGGCGGGCCGGCAAACGCCATCGTGATGCGAATCGCGTCGACGCCGAACAGGTCGAGTTCGTCCCCGAGGTTGACGCCGCCCTTGCTCTTCGACATCTTGGCGCCGCCGGAGAGCACCATCCCCTGGTTCATCAGCGCACTGAACGGTTCCGTGAACGAGACGTACCCGAGGTCGAACAGCACCTTAGTGATGAAGCGCGCGTAGAGCAGGTGCAGGATGGCGTGTTCGACGCCGCCCACGTACTGGTCGACGGGCGCCCACTTGTCGGCGAGCGCCGGATCGAATGCACGTTCATCGTCGCTCGGGTTCAGGAAGCGCAGGAAATACCACGAGCTGTCGACGAACGTGTCCATGGTGTCCGGGTCGCGGCGCGCCGGTGTCCCGTCGATCGGATTGGGCACGTTGACCCAGTCGGTCGCGGCGGCAAGCGGGGACTGACCCTTTGGCTGGAGATCGAGCCCCGCGGTCGGCGGCAGAACGATGGGCAGCTGGTCGAGCGGCACGGGGATGAGCGCGCCATCCTCGCCGTGAATGATCGGGATCGGCGTGCCCCAGAATCGCTGCCGGGAGATTAGCCAGTCGCGCAGCCGATACGTCTTGGAGGCCCGGCCGGTGCCGGCCGCCTCGAGCTGCTCGACGATCTTCTTGATGGCATTGGACTTGCTGAGACCGTCCAGCGGACCCGAGTTGATCATCCTGCCCTCGCCCAGCAGTGGCTTTCCGGTCGCTGCAGGATCGAGCGGTGGGAGGTCGTCGGGCAGGATCGCGACGCCATTCTCGTCGAGGTCGAGCACGGGAATCGCACCGGTGACGGGCGCATTCGTATCGACGACGACTTTGACCGGCAGGTTGAATTTGCGGGCGAAGTCGAGGTCGCGTTGGTCGTGGGCGGGCACGGCCATGACCGCGCCGTGACCGTAGTCGGCGAGAACATAGTCGGCGGCCCAGATCGGGATGTGCTCCCCCGTCGCCGGGTTGATCGCGAACCGGTCGAGCGGGATACCGGTCTTCTCCCGAGAGTCGTCCTGGCGCTCGATCTCGGTCGACTTCTGCACCAGTTCGAGGTAGGCCTTGAATGCCTTCTGCGCGGCCGGGGTTGACTCGGCGGCCAGGTCGGCGGCGAGGTCGGAGTCGGGAGCAACGACCATGAAGGTTGCCCCGTAGAGGGTGTCCGGCCGGGTGGTGAAGACCGTGACCTTCTCGGAATGACCCTCGATCTCGAAGTCGACATCGGCGCCCTGCGATCGTCCGATCCAGTTGCGCTGCATCGCGAGAACCTTAGCGGGCCAGGCCCCCTCGAGCTGGTTAAGGTCGTCAAGCAGACGGTCGGCATAGTCGGTGATCTTGAAGTACCACTGGGTCAGCTTCTTCTTGACCACGACCGCGCCGGAGCGATCGGATGTTCCGTCGGGCAGCACCTGCTCGTTCGCCAGTACGGTCTGGTCTACCGGATCCCAGTTGACCCACGAATCCTTACGGTAGGCGAGGCCCTTTTCATACATCTTGAGAAAGAGCCACTGGTTCCACTTGTAGTACTCGGGGTCGCTCGTGTGAAGTTCTCGGTCCCAGTCGAACGATACGGCGTACCGCTTGAACGACTCCTTCTGCTGGGCGATGTTCGCGTAGGTCCACTCGCGAGGGTCGATCCCCCGCTTGATTGCCGCATTCTCTGCGGGCAGTCCGAAGGAATCCCAGCCGATGGGATGCAGCACATTGAAGCCCTGTTGACGCCAGTATCGCGTCGAGATGTCTCCGAGAGCGAACGCCTCCGCGTGCCCCATGTGCAGGTCCCCGGACGGATACGGGAACATGTCGAGCACGTACTTGCGCGGGCGCTTGTCGGCCGGATCGCTGGACGCAAACGGCTTGAGCTCGTCCCAAATGGGCAGCCACTTCTCCTGGATGCGATGGAAGTCGTATCCGTCGTCCTGAGCGTCTGCGTCGTGGTGCTCGTGTGCCAAAGAGGTATCCAAGTTGTTTCGAGGGGTAAAAGAAACGAGACGGCGCCATTGCCGTACTTAAGCGTACTAGTGCGAAGTCCGGCACCACCGACTGCAACCCACCAGTTGCATGATCGTTGCCGACCTGCAATCATTGGGTTGCATGAGCGAACTTAACGTGACACGAACCGTCCACATCAACGCCCATCGGTCGGCCGTCTGGGCCGCGATCACGGAACCGGAACTCATCTCGGAGTGGTTCGGCGACACCGCCGAGCTTGACCTGCGCGTCGGCGGCGCCGGAGTAATGGGCTGGAGCGAGTGGGGCAACTTCCGTTTCGTCGTCGAAGAGATCGACGAGCCGAACGCCTTTGCCTTCCGCTGGGCGCGCGACACGGATGCCGACCCGGTCAAGGGAAACTCGACCCTCGTCAGGTTTGTGCTCGATGACCAGGATGGCGGCACGCGGCTGACCGTGCTCGAGACCGGCTGGGAAGAATTCGAGGGCGACGTCGCCACCGGCATGAAGGAGAACAGCGCGGGCTGGATCGCGGAACTCGACGAGCTCGTGGCCTTCCTGGACAAGCAGGACTCGGCGTGAACCAGAGCCTCCCCCAGGTCTTCGCGGCGCTCGGCGACGAGACGCGCTGGGACATCCTGACCAGGCTCGGCGCCCGCGAGCTCTCGGCGTCCGCGCTCGCCACGGAGCTTCCGGTCTCGCGCCAGGCGATCGCCAAGCATCTCGCGGCGCTGGCCGAGGTTGGCCTCGTCGAGGCGATTCCGAGCGGGCGGGAGATCCGCTACCGAGCGATCGGCGCGCGGCTCTCGGGGTTGGCGACAGAGCTCGACCGCCTCGGCACACAGTGGGATTCCCGTCTGGCTCGCATCAAGACCATCGCCGAGCGGTTCTAGGCTGCACCGAGCGCCCTCAGGAGAGCCGCCGCCTTGAGCTTCACCTCGGCCAGCTCCTCATCGGGTTCGCTGAGCGCCGTGATCCCTCCGCCCGCGCCGATCGTTGCGCTATCCGGCGTCAACACGATGCTGCGGATGACCATGGCGAGGTCGATCCGGCCGTCCAGCCCGAAGTAACCGAACACTCCCGAATAGATGCCGCGTGGTTCGCCCTCCAGCAAATCGAGGATGCGCGTCGCGCTCGACTTCGGCGTTCCCGTCATCGAGCCGGCCGGGAAGCACGCGACGACCGCATCCATCCCGACGAGTCCGGTGGCTAGTTGCCCGCGCACGGTGCTGACCAGCTGGTGCACCTGGGCGTAGGACTCGACAGTCAGCAGGCTCGGCACCTCGACACTGCCGATCTGGCTGACGCTGCCGATGTCGTTGCGCATCAGGTCGACGATCATGAGGTTCTCGGCGCGTTCCTTCTCGCTCGCCGCGAGCTCGGCCGCGAGGGCGGCATCGGATTCGACCGTCTCGCCCCGCGGGCGAGTGCCCTTGATCGGGCGGGACTCGACCGCGCCGGACGGGGTCACCGTGAGGAACTGCTCCGGGGATGAACTCAGCAGGGCGATCTCCCCGATCCGCAGGAGTGCGCCATGGTGGGTCGGGCTGGACGCGCGCAGCGCCAGGTACGTCGTGACGGGATCGGACGTGCCCTCGACCCTCACCTCGTTCGTGAGACAGAGCAGGTAGGCGTCCCCCGCGGCGATCCGGGCCTGGCACTCGCGGATCTTGGCCAGGTACTCGTCGTCGCTGTCACGCCAAACCGGGATCGCCGAGCTCGTCGAAGTGACCGACGCGACTATCTTCGGGGACGCGTCGAGAGCCGCGGCGACCTGAGCCCGCCATTCCGCGTCGTCGCCGAGCTCGACGAGCGTCACCTCGCCGGTGGCGTGATCGAACTCGATCGCCCGATCGAGGTACAGGAACGCCGCATCCGGGTAGGGAGAGATCCGCGTCCGCGGAACGCCCATGGTCTCGAACCGCGTCTCGTAGCCGATCCAGCCGACCCAGCCGAGTTCGAACCCGTCACCCGGCGAGTCGATCCGGGTCTCGGCGAGCTCCATCCGAAGAAAATCGAGCACCGATCCGACGGTCGCCGTCGTCACCGATCGGGATGCTCGCCCGAGGTAGCTCTTGCCCGCCGTCGCCTCCGGCCCGCTGTCGAGCCAGACGACATCCGTGTCGCCGCCATAGAGCGCCACAAACGCGGCGGCGGGGTCGACCCAGCGTCCGAGCGCCGATCGCCGGAGATCGGGTCGCTGGGGGCGGGGCATAGCCTTAACCCTATGAGCGTTGAGTCCATCTACCGCTGGCACGGCGGCGAACTCGTGGCGCTCGACTACTGCGACATGACCGACACGTCGATCGAGGTCGCCGACTCGTGGCTGGTGACAGGCGGCACCTCGTTGGCGCTCGGCCTGCATCGCGAAAGGTTCCTCGGGTCCATGGCGCCCGATGATCGTGCCGCAACGAACGCCGACGACTTCTGGGACGCCTCGCTCGCACTCATTCCCCGGGCGGACGACTGGTTTCCACGGGTCGAGCTGCAGCGCCGGGGTGAGTCGCTCCTGCTCGTCTTTCGCCTGCGCAGCTCCCCTGCGCGGCGCAACAATCTCGTCGAGGCGACCTGGCTGGATGGGGATCCGCGGACGGTCCCGCGAATCAAGGGCCCCGACCTCGACACGATGACCCGCATCCGCACGACCGTCCAGAGCGAGGGCGCCGCGGAGGCAATCATCCTGACCGACGACGGCTATGTCGTCGAGGACTCGCACAGCGGCCTGCTCTGGTGGCGCGGCGACATCCTCTGCGGCCCCCCTGCGACCTTCGACCGCGTCGACAGCGTGACGGTGCGCAGCGTGCTCGCCCTCGCCGCAGCACTCGGCGTCGAGACCTACGAGGAGGCGGTGACCCCGCCCGAGATCGCGGATACCGAGCTCTGGTCGCTGAACGCGCTGCACGGAATTCGCATCGTCACTCGCTGGATCGACGGTCCGAGCCTCGCGCAGCTTCCCGGGCGGCTGGCCCTGTGGCGGGCGCGAATGGATGCCCTCCGCAAGCCGCTCTAGTCCGTACGGAACTCCTCGCGATAGGTTCGGCTCTCGTGAACGAGTTTTTCAACTGGCTGCTGGCGACGGTTCACAGCGTCGACCCGACGCTCCGCGTGTTCCTCGCCGGAATCGCGATGTTGTTCGAGACATCCATTCTTCTTGGGCTTATCGTGCCAGGAGACTCGATCGTCCTGGTGGCCGCAACCGCGGTGAACGGACCGGTCGAGTTCATCTCGCTCGCCGTCGCCGTCATTCTCGGCTCGCTCGCCGGCGAATCGATCGGCTTTTGGCTCGGCCACTTCTTCGGACCGCGTATCCGCCGCTCGAGGCTCGGCCAACGAGTTGGTGAAAAGAACTGGGTGCGGGCCGAGACCTACCTCGAGCGCCGCGGGGGAATCGCGGTCGCGATCTCTCGCTTCCTGCCCGTCTTCCACTCGCTCGTGCCCCTGGTGGTGGGGACCAGCGCCATGCGCTACCGCGTGTTTATCGCCTGGACCGTTCCGGCATGCGCGATCTGGGCGGTCACCTATATTTCCGTCGGTGCGTTCGCGGCGGGCAGCTATCGCAAACTGCAGGGCCAGTTGCAGGGCGCCGGCCTGATCTTCGTCGGAATCATCGTGGTCGCCCTCATCATCATCTTCGTGATCCGCAGGGCCATCGAGCGGCGCGAGTCGCGCCACATGGACCCGAACGAGTGAGGGGCGTCACCCGCCGGCCCGAAAGCCGGACCAGGTGACGCCCCAACATAAGTGCCAGTGGCACCTAACCTCAGAACAGGTTGACCTTCTTCAGCCAGTTCTGCGCGACAACAACCGGGTTCACCGGGTTGGTGGCGTCGGAGGTCTCGGCGTTGAACTCGAGCAGGTCCTTCGTTGTCAGCGCCGCGGACACCTTGTTGAGTACTGCGGTGAGCTTGGCGCTGACCTTGCTGGTGCTCACGATCGGCACAACCTGCTGTGACGCGAAGAGGCTCTTCGGGTCGGTGAGGGTGACGAGCTTGCTCGCAAGGATCGACGGGGTCGTCGAGTAGATGTCCGCGGAGTCAACCGTGCCATCCAGCAGTGCCTTCAGGGTGGCTGGGCCACCGCTGTCGTTGATCGACTGGAACGAGATCCCGGTCAGGCCGTACACGCTCTCGAGCCCCTTGATTCCATCCGGACGGGTCTGGAATTCGGGGTTCGCCGCGAGCGACAGGTTCGGCACATTCTTCAGGTCGGCGAGCGACGTGAGGTTGTACTTCGCCGCGAACGCGGGCGTGACGTTGATCGAGTCGGAGTCCGCGGCGCTCGACGGCGTCAGAGCCGTGAGCCCCTTCGGGAGCGCCTTGTCGAGCGCGGCCTTGACATCCGACGGAGTGTTGGCCGTCGCGGTCTTGCTCAGGAAGTCAAGGATCGATCCCGAGTACTCGGGAATCAGGTTGACCTCGCCCTTTTCCAGCGCCGGGATGTACGCCGCGCGCTGACCAATGCCGAGGTGGTACTTGACCGTGAATCCGTTTGCGGCGAGAGCCTGTCCGTAGATGTTGCCAAGAACCACGTTCTCGGGGAACGCCGCGGAGCCGACCGTGACCGTCGTCTTGGCGCTGGAACTGGTAGAGCCGCCGCTCAGCGAGGTGCTGGATGAGCAGCCGGCCAACAACAGCGCCGCGCCGGCCAGGAGAGCGCCGGCGGCGATCACACCTCTTTTTGATCCGAACATTTCTTAGTTACCTTCCGTAATGGGTGTCCCTGGGGTTGAGGCACGAAGCCTCATGCCGTGCGCTGTGTTTCCTGTATCGATCGATCCGCGGGACACTCTGCGCGGAACGACGAATCTTTGGACGAGGGCAAGGATGCCGTCGAGGACCAGGGCGAGCGCCGCGACCAGGATGGCGCCGCCGATCATTTTTACGAAGTCGCCCTGCTCGAGGCCGTCGACGATGAAGGTGCCGAGACTGACCTGGCCGAGGAACGATCCGATCGTGACTGTGGCCACGATCTGGAGGGTGGTGGATCGCAGGCCACCGACGATGAGACTTGCGCCGAGCGGGATTTCGACCTTGGTCAGCACCTGCCACTCCGTCATTCCGACGGCGCGCGCGGCATCCGTCGTCTCGCGGTCGACGGACTCGAGGCCGGCGTATGCCCCGGCGAGCATCGGCGGTATTCCGAGGAGCACGAAGACGATGATGTAGGCCAGATAGTTGTTCGGGATTCCGGGAATGATCGGAATCGCGAGGATCAGAACGGTCAACAGCCCCAGCGACGGAACGGCGCGCGCGACGTTGCTGGAGATGATGGCGACCTGCCTGCCTCGTCCAGAATGGCCGATGTAGAAGCCGAGTGGCACGGCGATCAACACCGTCAACAGGAGGCTGATACCGGTGAGGATGATGTGCTGGACGAAGGCCTCGCTGATGCCCTGCGACGTCGAGCTGGTCGTCCAGTGTGCCGGGTCGAAGATCCAGGCGAAGCCCTCAATGATCAGATTCACGCGATCACCTCTTTGGCGACCATTCGCGTCGCGCGGCGTCGCGTCCTGCGACGATTCCATGGTATGAGGAGGCGGCCCAATCCCGACAGGATGAGATCAAATACCGCGGCGACGATCAGTACGGCCACGATCCCCGCCCACAACTCGGGGAAGAAGTGGATCTGGAACCCGGTCTGGAACAGGTTGCCAAGGCTGGGGATTCCGATGAATCCGCCGACGGTCGCGAGGCTTACCGTACTGACCGACACCACCCGAATTCCCGCGAGAAGGACGGGGCCGGCGAGCGGAAGTTCGACCCGGAAAAACCGCTGCACGGGTGAGTAGCCAACGGCGCGCGCTGATTCACGAACATCGGCCGAGACGGAACCAAACGCATCGTTGGCAGACCGAATCATGATCGCCATCGCGTAGATCGTCAGCGCGACGATGACGTTGTTGGGGTCAAGAATCGCCAGTCCGAGCGCAACCGGCACCGTAACAAACAACACCAGCGCGGGCAACGTGTACAGGATGCTGAAGACACTGAGCAGAATGGATCGGGCCACGCGCGACCTGCTTGCCCAATATCCGAGGGGTATCGAGAGAACGAATCCGATGACGATGGGTGGAGCGCTCAGACCGATGTGGTCGAGCGTCAGGGCCCAGATCTGCGGAAAGTTCTCCCATACCCACTGCATTACGCGTCCCCGGCCTGTGAGGTCTTGTTCGAGATCGAGCGCGACTTGGGTGACGCGGTTCCGGTGGCGAGCTTGCCGTCGGGTGCCGAGATGACGCCGGCGGCATAGCCACCGGCGTCGATGAGAACGAGGTCGTCGCCACGAGGCTTGACCTTGGAGTCGACCGTGAGTCGGCGCTTGCCGCGATCGGCCCCGATGAAGTTCGCCACGAAGTCACTCGCCGGGTTCGCGAGGATCTCCTCCGGCGTTCCCTGCTGGGCGATCTTCGCGCCCTTCTCGAGAATGAGAACCTGGTCGCCGAGCAGGAAGGCCTCGTCGATATCGTGCGTCACGAAGACGATGGTCTTGTCAAGCTCGCGCTGGAGGCGCATGGTCTCGGCCTGGAGATCCACGCGCACGATCGGGTCGACAGCGCCAAACGGCTCGTCCATCAGCAGGATGTTCGGATTGGCGGCAAGGCCGCGGGCAACGCCCACCCGCTGCTGCTGGCCACCGGACAGTTCCCCCGGGTAGCGCTTCGCCAGCGATCGATCCAGTCCGACCGTGTCGAGAAGCTCGTTCGCTCGCGCGTACGCCTGCGGCTTGGGCACCTTGTTCAGGAACAGGACCGTTGCGACATTGTCGATGACCCTGCGGTGCGGCAGCAGCCCGGAGTTCTGCATTACATAGCCGATCCCGCGGCGGAGGTGCACCGGCTCGGTTTTCGCGATGTCGTCGCCATCGATCTCGATGACGCCGTCGGTCGGGTCGACCATTCGATTGATCATCCGAAGGAGGGTGGTCTTGCCGCAGCCCGATGAGCCCACGAACACCGTGGTCTTGCGCGACGGGATGACCACGCTGAAGTCATCGACGGCGCGCGTGCCATCGGGGTACAGCTTGGAGACCGATTTGAACTCGATCATGGGGGCGGCTCATTCCTCGCGTGAGGGCGCGAATCGACACTTGCCTTGCGAACAGATAAACACTATTAGGAGCGTCTGTCATTCCCGATGGCTTGCGTAATACGCAGTAAAGAGTTACGCGAGTCGCTCCGAAAGAATCGACAGGACGAGCGCGCGTCCGCTCTCAAGGAATGCCGGATCGCCCTTCGCGCTGCGCGCGAATGCGCGCGCGATGAGGGCATCCTGGACCTCGACGGCGTTCTCAAACGCAAACCGGGCGCGGGGCGACGCCTCTGTGCCAAAGCGCGCCGCAATGCCGTTCATCATGATGTCGGCGATGTGCGAGTTGGCCGTCGCACCGTCTGACGCTGGACGCAGGTCGAGCACGTCACCCCCGCGCAGGGAAGCAAATCCGCGCTGCGAGCGAAATGCGCCGACGTACACGTCGAAGGAGCCGAGCACAGCCTCTCGCCACGTCGTGGCTCGACGATCGCCGATCGCCCGTTCGATTCCCCTGACCACATAGTCGAGATTGCGCGTCGCGAGAGCCTGCAGGACCGCGATGCGGTCGGGAAAATAGCGGTACACCGTGCCGATGGATGCGCCGGCGCGCTCTGCCACCATCGCGGTCGTGAGGCGCTCGTAGCCGAGCTCGTCGATTGCCGCCGCGGCAGCATCGAGCAGGGCCGTCAGACGCGCGGTGCTTCGCGCTTGCACGGGCTCATTGCGCAAAGGGGCCGAGGCCCCGAGCTTGCCGTCGATAAGTTCCATGAGCGGCACTCTCTTCTCCTTCAATCCGGTCGCCAAATCTTATCGCGCCCCCGAAGCGGGGGCGGCCGATTGCTCAGCACTTCTTGAGTGTCGCGTGCTGTGGATGGCCGATTCCGCCCGCAGGCAAGCCATTTCACGAAGGTCCGGCGTGCGAGACTTGGCCAATGGCTCGATCGCGCGGTACTGCGTCTCCTGCCGCCTCACTACCCCGAGAGCTCCACCGTGCCGCGCGACTCGAGGATGCGTTGCACGCGTTTCGCGCGAAACGGGCGAGAAAGCGCGGGCTGCTGCCCACGGTCGTCCCGTTCTCGGGCTACGGCGGCGGCAACTGGATCCGGGTACTCGGCCGGGTTCTCCTCGTGCGGCCGGTTCGTGCTGGCGCGACCGAGAAACCACGCTCTCGAAGCGTGCGTGGATGGCGCAGTTTCACGAGCGTGCCCGCCGGCGATGTCGATGTCACGGTGACGGCGGGCGGGAACGACTACCAGGTCAGGGCCGACCGCGGCGGCGTCATCGACACCCGCCTCGAAATCGTCCTGCCCGCGGGATGGAACACGATCACCATGCGCACGGAAGGCTCAGGAACCGTGACCGCCCCCATTTTCGTGGTCGATCCGAGGGCGAGGTTCGGCGTCATCTCCGACATCGACGACACCGTCATGGTCACCGCGCTGCCGAGGCCGCTCCTTGCGGCGTGGAATACCTTCGTCCTCGACGAGCACGCCAGGCGGCCGGTCGCAGGGATGGCCGTGCTGTACGAACGCCTCGTGCGTACACACCCCGGCTCCCCCGTGATCTACCTCTCCACCGGTGCGTGGAACGTCGCTCCGACGCTCACCCGCTTCCTGTCCAGAAACCTTTACCCGGCCGGCTCTCTCCTGCTCACGGATTGGGGTCCCACCCACGACCGGCTGTTTCGCAGCGGGCGACAGCATAAGCACGACAACCTCGCGCGCCTCGCCGCGGAGTTCCCGAAACTGCGGTGGCTGCTCATCGGCGACGACGGCCAGCACGACGAAGAGCTGTACGGCGAATTTGCGCGAGCTCACCCGCAGAACGTGGCGGCCGTCTGCATCCGGCAGCTCTCCCCCGGCGAGGCGGTGCTCGCCGGCGGGCGCAGCACCCTTCCGGATGAACTGGTCGGCGGCAGCGCCCCCTGGCTCTACGCGCCCGACGGAGCCGGACTCTCGGAGCAGCTCACGGAGCTTGGCGTGCTCCCGACCTACGGCCGCTAGTCTCCCTGGGCTACGTCCGCGGGAACGCCTTCCACGACTTCGGGCCGGACGACCCGGCCGGGTAGTTATCGATCGGTACGGCGTTCTTGCGCCATGCGGAGATCACCGGCGAGACAATGCGCCAGCACTCCTCCGCGACATCCCCTCGCACCGACAGGATCGCGTCGCCGGTCAGGATGCCCTCAAGCACCTCGCCGTAGGCCGGGAGGTCGGAGTCGGCGAAGGTCGCACTGAGGGTCACGGGGTCGAGCGTGAACGGGTTGCCCTCGCCGTTGATGCTGAGGTCGAGTTCCATCAGGTGCGGATCGAGGGAGATGCGCAGTTGGGATGGTTCGCTGTGCCCTCGTATGCCGGTCGGCAGGTGCGGGACCTCCCTGAAGGTAATCACGATGTCTTTCCGGTTGTCGCTCAGCGCCTTGCCGGAGCGCAAGACAAATGGCACCCCAGCCCAGCGCCAGTTGTCGACCGAGAACACCATCTCGGCCAACGTCTCCGTGGATCGAGCAGGGTCCACCCCCGGCTGCTTCACGTACGACCCGAGTCGCTGGCCGGCCACGGTGCCCGCCGTGTAGCGCGCGCGCCGACTTCCGGTCTTCGCGTTGTCCTTCCAGATCCGTGTCGCCCGCAGAACCTGTGCCATCGCACCGCGCAGATCGTCCGAGTCGAGCGTCGACGGCGGCTCCATCGCGACGACCGCGAGCACCTGCAGCAGATGACTCTGGATCATGTCGATGAGGGCACCGGCATGGTCGTAGTACCCCGCCCGCGCCTCGAGGCCGATCTGCTCGTCGTAGTTGATTTCGATGCGGGCGATGTTGGATGCGTTCCAGCTCTCCTCGAAGAGTCGGTTGGCGAAACGGAGCCCGAGGATGTTGAGGACTGTCGACTTGCCCAGAAAGTGATCGACGCGATGGACCTGGTGCTCGGGGAGGAAGGTCGCCAGGACTCGATTGAGGGCCTTCGCACTGCGGAGATCGGTTCCGAACGGTTTCTCGAGAGCGAGCACGATTCCGGTCGGAAGTTTCATCTTCGCGAGAGCCTCGACGACCTTCTCGGTCACGGCAGGGGGCAGGGCGAAGTAGAGGGCGGGCGTCCCGGTGCAGTCCGCGAGAATTTTCGCCAGGTCGACCGCACTGGTCGCATCCGCAACCCGGTAGGTGCTTGCCGCGATCACGGCGCTCACCGCCGTGGCGTCCGCGCCGCCCGCCGCGAACGAGGCGGCGACCCGCTTGTGCCACTGGGCGGGCGTCATGGGCATTGTTCCCACGCCGATGAGCTCGAGATCGAGATCCGGACGCTTCGAAATCAGCTGGCCGAGGCCGGGGAGGAGGAGCCTGGCGGTGAGATCCCCGCTTGCTCCGAGAATGACAAGAGTGCGTCGCGGAGAGCTCATTGTTCAAAACTAGCTGTCAGGATTGTCAAATGGCCCTGAACATCGAGGATTACGGTCTGATCGGCGATTGTCACACCGCCGCGCTCGTCGGCAGGGACGGTTCGATCGACTGGCTGTGCATGCCACGGTTCGATTCGGCCTCCATGTTCGGTGCGCTGCTCGGCGACGAGGACCACGGCCGCTGGCTGCTGGCGCCCGCAGGGGACGTGGTATCGACGTCGCGCGAGTATCTCGAGGACACGTTCGTTCTCGTCACCACCTGGCGCACCGAGAGCGGTGTGGTCGAGGTCACGGACTTTATGCCGACCGACAACCGGCGGGCCGACATCGTCCGGCGGGTCACCGGCATCGAAGGCTCGGTGGAGCTGCACGAGGAACTTCGCATCCGGTTCGACTACGCCGCCGCACTCCCGTGGGTGCGCC
Source organism: Actinomycetota bacterium (assembly GCA_030838475.1). GTDB lineage: Bacteria > Actinomycetota > Actinomycetes > Actinomycetales > Microbacteriaceae > Galbitalea. Next base: position 31,482 of record JAUZFP010000122.1, on the reverse strand, counting down.
AGGCGCCGGAGGCCGGCGGCAACGCCCTCATCGCCGTGGCCGGACCGGATGCGGTCGTCGTCCGCGGACCCAAGCTCGAGGCCGAGAACGAGTCGCACGTCGCCAACTTCACGGTGAAGAAGGGGCAGAAGGTCGATCTCGTCCTCACCTGGTACCCCGCCCACCGCGAGGCGCCGAACGAGATCGATGTTCACCGCGCGCTGGCCAGCACCACGAAGTGGTGGCGCAGCTGGGCCGAAAACTGCGAGACGCCGGAGCGCTACGCGGCCGCCGTGCATCGCTCGCTGCTTGTTCTCCGCGCGCTGACCCACGAGGACACGGGTGGAATCGTCGCCGCCGCGACTACGAGCCTCCCAGAGGACTTCGGCGGAAGCCGCAACTGGGACTACCGCTACGTCTGGCTCAGGGACGCATCCCTGACCCTGTTCGTCCTCATCGCGCACGGATTCGCGAGCCAGGCCAACGCGTGGCGATCCTGGTTGCTCCGCGCCATCGCGGGAGACCCGAACGACGTTCAAATCATGTATGGGCTGAGCGGCGAACGGCGACTCACCGAATGGGAGGTTCCGACCCTGCCGGGGTATCGCGACTCCGCCCCGGTGCGCGTCGGCAACGGCGCCTTTGTGCAATACCAGGGCGACATGTTCGGCGAGGTGATGATCGCACTCAACAAGGCGCGCGAACTGGGTGCCACCGAAACCGCGCTGTCCTGGTCGCTGCAACGCGCGCTACTCCAATTTGTCGAGGACAACTGGCGTCGGCCGGACAACGGCATCTGGGAGATCCGCGGACCGAAGCGCCACTTCACACACTCCCGAGCGATGCTCTGGGCGGCATTCGACTGTGGGATCAAGGCCGTACGCGAACACGGTCTCGAGGGGCCGGCCGATCGCTGGGAACAGCTGCGCACCGAACTGCACGACGAGATCGAGAGCAAGGGCTGGGATCCCGCCCTCGGCACATACACGCAGTTTTACGGGAGCGGCACGGTCGATGCGTCGCTCCTCCAGCTGTCGCAGATCGGGTACCTCGAGCCCACCGATCCGCGGATGCTCGGAACGGTGGCCGCGATCGAGTCCGCACTGCTTCGGGATGGTCTGCTCCTGCGCTACCTCACCGAAACCGGCGTCGATGGGTTGCCCGGCGACGAGCATCCATTCCTCGCCTGCTCCTTCTGGCTGGCCGAACAGTACGCCCGCTCGGGGCGAACCGATGACGCGATCGCCCTGATGGATCGACTGGTCGGCTTCTGCAACGATCTGGGCCTCATCAGCGAGGAGTATGACGTCGCCGGGAAGCGCCAGGTCGGCAATACCCCGCAGGCGCTCTCCCACCTCGCGCTCGTGCGCACCGCGGACGCGATCGATATCGCGCTACGCGCCTCCGCCTAAGGAGCGGAGACGAGCGTGGCCGCACGTTCGAGCAGGCGACGCGATGCGGCCGTCGGATCGGCTGCACGTGGCTGAAGCGCGTGTCCGAGGAGGTGTGTCGCGGCAATCGCGCGGGCACGAGCGTCAAAGCCCGCGTTCCGGTTACGTCGCCATCGCGCCGACCAGGCCTCGGCCAACCGAAAGCACTCCGACGCCGTAGCAGGGTCCCGCTCCTCGAGGGACTCCGCGAGCGCGACAAGGTGTGCATAAAAGGCGCCAGCGTCATCCGCCGGATCTCCGACGCCCGCCGTGTCGATGTCGAGGATGCCCGCGATCTCGCTCGGGGACTCCGGGTCGACAAACAACTGGCCGAGGTGCAGGTCGCCGTGGATGGTGACCGGCGTGAACTCGAACTCTCGCCCCTCCATCCCCTTGGCCGCAATGGCCTGGCCGACCTCCGCGACGCGACCGGCGTCGCCAGCCAGTCGTTCGGTCAGCCGATCGAGGTACCAGTCGAGCCGATTGAACAGGGACGGCCTCGCCGTGTTCACGGCGGGCACGACCTCGAGGAGTGAGCACAGGAATTCGAGCTGGTCCAGAAAGGCCGTCTGGTCGACGATGGTTGCCACCGCGTACTGTGCCTCGATGCCGGGCAGGCCGGACATCGCCACCACGCCGTCCGCCGACCACCCGAGCAGCCGGGGAACGGGGAGGCCGCTCGATCGAAAAAGCTCGTGGCGCTCGGAAATCGACTCCGCCTTGCCGGGTTCGACGATCTTCAGGAATAGTCGCTGGCTCTCCATGTCGACTCGCACCACGGCCCGCCTTCCCGGGCGATACGAGACCACATTCACGGAACCGGGCGACCCGTCGATTCCCAGGGATCCGAGCACGGCCGCCGTGGATGCGACATCGGTCACAGTTCGCAGGGCCGGCAGCGCAGGGTCGCTCGGATATAGCCACACCGCCACTAGCTCGGTGCCACCGTTGTCGGGGCTGTTGACGGCGACGGTGAGCACATCCGAAGAGAGCGCGGAGGGCAGACCAGGCTCAACGAACACCAGCCGTCGTTCGGCCCCGCCGTCGCTCGCCGCAAGTTCGAGCTGGTAGCCGCGAAGATAGCCGTGGTCCGTCGGCTCCGAGATCGACTCGGAGTACGAGACGAGCGTGCGCTGCAGACTCGCCGCGACAGAGTCGAGGATGGCGCGTACGCCGTCGGCCGCGGCGGATGGTTCTGAAATGGGGGTGCTCCTGGGGCTGGGGAGGGTGCAGTAGTGAGTATGGGTCAGGAACTCGAATTCGGATAGACCGGTCCCCATAACTTGACCGAATTGGAATGGTGCTGCTACTTTGAACCCTGCTGGGTGATGTCCTCCTTATGGGGGACTATCGCAACCCAACGGCTGAGTTCCCCCCAATTTCAGCCGGTTCCTAACCCGAAAGGGACAACCAGCAAGAACGCTGAGCGTCCGGTCGTCCCTGCGGTCGCCTGCACAGCGGTGTTCCATCGCATTTGCGTTGAAATAGCACAGTGCGTGGTCACCACGGCCGCCTTCGGGCGGCCGTGGTGGACGCACGGGTCGGCTGACCGCAATCCACGCGACGACGCAGGGGCGAGCTATCCCTTGACCGCTCCGCCGAACCCGCCGCCGTTCAGGAATGTTCGCTGGAACACCAGGAACATGATGATCGGGATGAGTGTCGCGATCGCCAACGACGCCAGGAACGGTCCGAACTCGGTTGTGCCCTGGATGGCGGGAAGACGCACCGAAAGTGGCTGGATCGAGGACGGGTCGGTTCCACCGGGAAGCACCAGGTTCGGCCAGAGGAAATCCTTCCAGGTGTTGATGATCGCGAAGACCGTCACCACCCCGATTACCGGCTTCGACATTGGCAGCACGATCGACCAGAACAGTCGGAACGGGCCCGCGCCATCCGTCTCCGCCGCCTCGAAAATTTCGCGGGGCAGGCTGTCGAAGAACCGCATCACGAGGACCACGTTGAACGCGCTCGCTCCGGAGGGTAACCACACCGCCCAGAACGTGTTCAGCAGCGAACTCCCGATGACGAGTGGATGCAGGATCGTGAGATACAGGGGAATCAGCAGCACGATCGCGGGCAGGAAGAGCGTCGCGATAACGAGCCCGGAGACGATCTTGCCGTACTTCGGCCGCAGGATGCTGAGCGCATACCCGCCCGTCGTCGCGACCACAATCTGAACGACCCAGGCGCCTGCCGCAACCCAGATGGTATTCAGAAAGTACGACTGGATCTTGATGTTGATCCCGAACGCCGCCGTGATGTTGCTGAGCGTCGCACCGTGCGGGAAAATCGCGAGCGGCTGGGTCAGGGTGTCCTGGGTCGGGGTGAACGCGGACTTCATCAGCCACAGGATGGGGAGAAGTCCGCAGATCACGAGCAGGATCAGCAGGATCAGCTGCACGGTCGCCAGCGGGAACCGCACGCGCGGCGTACGCCACTCGGTGGCGGAGACAATCCCGCGGTCGAGACCGGACTCCTTATCCCGCCGAGCCATTCGGCGACGCAGGCTTGCGGCCCCGCGGACGGACCGTCCGGGCTCCTGCCCGAGAACGACATTCTCCGGGCTGACAATCGGTGTGGCAGTCAATTCTGGCTCCAGCTTCGGGTGACTCGGAAATAGACGGCGGAGAAGACGGCGAGGAAGGCGGCAAGCATCAGGCTCAACGCTGTTGCAACGCCGAGGTTGCTACCGCCGTCTGAGCTCTGGAACGCGTACTGGAAAATCAGCAACATGATGGTCGTCGTTGACTGAACCGGGCCGCCCTGCGTGAACAGGTACGGCTCAAGGAACACCTGCGATGTGCCGATGATCTGAAGGATGAAGGTCACCAGCATGATTCCGCGTAGCTGCGGGAGGGTGACGTGCCAGAGTTTCTGCCAGATGCCTGCCCCATCGACCTCGGCCGCGTCATAGAGCTCCGGCGGAACGTTGGTGAGGGCGGCCAGATAGATGATGATGGTGCCGCCGGCCGCCGCCCAGGTCGCCTCGAGCACAAGCGACGGCATCGCGGTCGCGGTGGACTGGATCCACGGCTGTGCCGGAATGTGGAACCAGCTCAGGATGATGTTGAAGACGCCGGTCGCGCCCGCGTCGTAGAAGACGTTCTTCCAGAGGAGGACCGAGACCACGGGAAGCACGACGACGGGCAGGTAGGCGAGGACGCTGAACAGGCCCTTGAACCGCTTGACCTCGCTCATGATGACGGCGAGAACGATCGGCACCGGGTATCCGAAGATCAGCGCGAGGAGAGCAAAGTATCCGGTGTTCCGGACAGCGAGCCAAAAGGTGGGATCGCGAAAAACGAACTCGAAGTTCGACCAGATCGGATCCGACCACGTCGTGACCACGAAGTTGGTGTGCTGCAGGCTGATGATGACTGACTCGACGATCGGGCCCCACGAGAAGACGCCGAAGATGCCGAGCAGCGGTAGCAGAAAAAGCAGGTTCGCGAGGCCGCCGCGACGAACCCACGTGAGGGGAGTTCCGCGAACCCGACGACGCGGCGTAGTTCGCGGTGCTCCCTGCCGCGAGGCGAGAGGTTCAGTTGAGGTAGTCATGAGGAGCAAGCCGATCCGGAATAGGGAGAGGTTGGCGGAGACCCCGTAGGGCCTCCGCCAACCAGTGATTCAGTGAGGTGTTACTTGAGTGCGGCCTGGTCGGAGTCCGCGTCGATCAGGGCCTGAATTTTCACGTTCACGGCCTTGAGGAGCGAGTCCACGTCCGGGTTCTCCTGAGTCAGTACAGCCTGTACCACCGAGTCGAGCGCCGCATAGAGGTCCTGCGTGTGACGGCTGGGCTCCGGGACGATCGGCTGCTTTCCGATGGTGCTCGTGAACGGCTTGACGTTGTCCAGCAGGCCGGGAGTTGCGTACGGCGCAATCCACGAGCGAGCAAGGTCAGCAGTCGCGGCATCGAACAGCGGGATCGACGGGGCTCCGACGACCTGCTTGCTGGCCTGGAGGGCCTTGGCCTGCGTTACCGCAGACGCCTTGTCGATTGCCGGCTGTCCGTAGTAGAAGTCAATCCACTTCGTGACGGCCGCCAGCTGCGCCGGGTTGTCCTTCGCGTTGGCGACGGCGACCGTTCCACCGGAGAGGACACCAGCCTTGGAGTCGGACTCCAGCGGGATCGTCGTGACACCGTAGTTGGACGGGTCGACAGCGTCGTTCTGGACGAGCGCGCCGATCACGTCGGACCCACTCATGTACATCGCGACCTTGCCCGAACCGAAGGCGGCGTTCATGCCGTTCCAGTCCAGGATGAAGTTGCTGCCCGCCGCGTTGTCGGTCCAGCGAATCTTGGCCAGGTACGCGAGCGAGTCCTTGACCGCGGGGATGTCGGTGTCAACCGTCACCTTGCCGTTGCCGGCCGTGGTCTCGAGGCGACCGCCACGCGTGTATGAGGCCGAGGTGAGCTCCCATCCACCCGTGTTGCCACTGGTCATCTGCATGTAGCCCGCGACACCCGGCAGTGCTGCCGAGATCGCCTTGGCGTCGGACTCAACTTCGTCCCACGTTGTCGGCGGCTTGTTCGGGTCGAGGCCTGCCTTGGTGAAGTCGTCACGGTTGTACGAGATCGACATGGCGTACGGGCTGAACGGGATCCCGTAGACGTGACCCTTGCTGTCCTTCGCAACGTCGATCACGTTCGGGTTGAACTTCTTGTAGTAGGACAGCTTGCTGATGTACGGCGTCAGGTCGGCGAGCTCACCGTTGGACGCGAGCGTCTTCGAGTCAGTAAACGGAACACCGAATTCGTCGGGGAGGGTGCCGCCTGCGAGCTGGGCCGCGAACGTTGGGCCGGTCCAGTCGTACTCTTCACCGCGAACGATGATGTCGGGGTTCGCCTTCTGGAACGTCTTGACCTGGGTCTGGAACGCTGCGAGCGACTCGGCACTTGCGCCGGGCTGAACGCTAGCGACGACGATCTCGGTCTTGCCGTTCGATGTGCTGCCGCCGGCGGAACAACCGCTCAGCGCCATACCGGCAGCTGCGACGCCCGCAACGGCCAGGATGATGGACCTTCTTGGTGACTTCATTGTCTTGCCTTTCTTGATTTGTTAAACAAGCAGGGCCTGTTAGGGAAACTACAGAAATTGTTTGAGGTGCAGGAACTTCGGTGCGTGAACCTTTTCTCTAGTGCCATTGTTAGTGCAGAATCGCCAGGCGATTCATTTCTCCTGATCGGCTAGTGCTGTGTCCTTAGCCACGCCGAGGAGTCTGAGGGCAGCAATCCGTCTTCCAACGGAGTGCTTGCGAGGAGGAGCCGGGTGTAGGACGGGAGTTCTACCGGGGCTCCGGACAGGTTCGTGACACTCACGAAACCGAGTCCGCGGGAGAAGGCGAGAACGCCGCTCTCCGGACCAAACCCGTCGCCATCGAGCCAGGTGAGCTCCCCATCCCCGAGTGCGGGATGACTGCGACGGATGCTGAGGGCGGTGCGATAGAGGGAGAGCATCGAGCCGGAGTTTCCGGCCTCGGCCTCGACGGTGAGGTTCGCCCAGTCGGCGGGCTGCGGGAGCCACGGTGCGCTCGACGCGCCCTCCGGGGTAAATCCGTACGGCGGTTCCGCGCCGCTCCACGGCAGCGGCACCCGGCATCCGTCGCGACCGGGGTCGACGCCCTCTGAACGGAAATGCATCGGGTCCTGGAGCGACTCGAGAGGAATGCTTTCCGCCTCGGGCAGTCCGAGCTCGTCGCCCTGGTACACATAGAGGGAGCCGGGGAGCGCTGCGCTGAGGAGCGCGGCGGCGCGCGCCCTACGCATTCCGAGGGCGAGGTCGGTCGGGGTGTGGAAGCGCTTGGTAGAGAACGCGAACGAGGTGTCTTCGCGTCCGTAGCGGGTAACCGGCCGGGTCACGTCGTGATTGGAGAGCACCCATGTGCTGGGGGCGCCGACGGGTGCGTGCGCGGCCAGCATCGAGTCGATCGACTCGCGAAGCTGGTCGGCATCCCACGGGCGTGCCATGAAGTCGAAGTTGAACGCCGTGTGCATCTCGTCTTCGCGAAGGTACTTCGCGAATCGCTCGGTGTCCGGCATCCAGACCTCTCCGACGAGGACGCGCGACCCCGGGTACGAGTCGGCGATGGCGCGCCAGGCGCGGTAGACGTCGTGCACCTCGTCGCGGTCGACATTGGGGTGCTCGCCGGGCTTCGCGTCCTCCGGAACCTCGGGAAGCTCCGGATCCTTGATCAGGAGCGCCGCCGAGTCGATGCGCACGCCGGCGACGCCGCGGTCGAACCAGAAACGGAGGACATCCTCGTGCAGCGTCCGCACATCGGGGTGGTTCCAGTTGAGGTCGGGCTGCTCCGGGGTGAACAGGTGCAGGTACCACTCCCCCGGGGTGCCGTCGGGGTTCGTCGTGCGGGTCCAGGTGTCCCCCTGGAAGTTCGATACCCAGTGGTTGGGCATCTCATCACCATTTGTGCCGCGGCCGGGACGGAACCAGAAACGCTCCCGCTCCGGCGATCCGGGAGGAGACGCGAGCGCGGCCTTGAACCAGGGGTGCTGGTCGGAGATGTGGTTGGGGACGATGTCGATGATGGTGCGGATGCCAAGGGCGAGTGCCTCGCGGATGAGCGCCTCGGCCTGCTCGAGGTCGCCGAACGAGGGGTCAATACCGAAGTAGTCCTCGACGTCATACCCGCCATCGGCGAGCGGGGACTTGTACCAGGGGGTGAACCAGATGGCGTCGACGCCCAGGTCGCGCAGGTAGCTGAGCCGCGACCGGACCCCGGCGAGATCGCCCGTGCCATCGCCATTTCCGTCCGCAAAGCTGCGGATGTAGATCTGGTAGATGACGGCGCTGCGCCACCACAGCGGGTCGGTCGCGCTGGGTGCGATCGGGGCAGCCTTGGGATCCGCGCTGTTAGTCGCGGTTCCGGTGCTGAGGACAGCAGTGTCCACTCGGGGGGCTCAATTCTTGGTCGTTGCTGTGGTTGGGCTGCTCGAAATGTAGCTAACTTGACAGAAAGATGCAAGAACTAAACAAAATGCAAGTAAATTACGTGAACTTGCGGTCACTTGCCACTTATTGCGGGCTCGACTTTGACCGACGGCCGAGACGGCCGTCGGCGCTGGCCTCGCGGCGAAGGCCAGAAATGGCCTTCGCCGCTAGCTCAAGCGCGCGGACCCGTGGAACCGCGAACAACCAGCTCCGGCTCGAACAGGAACTCGTCGGGTGCCGACGCCGTGCCGTTGATCTGGCTCACCAGTAGTTCGATGACCATCCGGCCCATGGTCTCGATCGGTTGACGAACGGTCGTGAGCGGCGGCTCGACGCAGTTCATCAGGGCCGAGTCGTCGAAGCCGATGACCGAGACATCCTCGGGCACGCGAAGCCCGGCGCGGCGAACCGCGCGCACGGCGCCGAGCGCGATCGGGTCGGAGGCGCAGATGATCGCTGTGACGCCGGCGGCGATCAGTCGGGTCGCGGCCGCCTGGCCAGCCTCGAGCGAATAGTGCGAGTGCGCGATGTACTCGGGGCGCAGGGCGTCGCCCGCGATTGCCAGCGCTGCCGCGAGCTTCCGCTGCGACGGTACGTGATCACTCGGCCCGAGAACCAGACCGATGCGGGTGTGCCCAAGCTGGGTGAGGTGCGACCAGGCCTGCTGGGTGGCAACAGAGTCATCCGTCGATACGGTCGCGAAGCCCAGTTCGGAGATCGGTGCATTCACCAGAACGGTCGGGAGTTTGAGGTCCATGAGCCGCGAATAGTGCTCATGACTGGCTCCCTCCTGGCTGTACTGGCCGCCGACAAAGACGACGCCGGAGACCTGCTGTTGCAGGAGGAGGTCGACGTAGTCCGCCTCGGAGATCCCACCCACCGTCTGGGTGCAGAGGACGGGCGTGTAGCCGTTTTGGGCGAGTGCGCCACCGAGGACCTCGCCGAAGGCGGGGAAGATCGGGTTCTGCAGCTCGGGCAGGAAGAGCCCGACGAGTCGCGCTCGCTCGCCGCGAAGCTTGGTCGGACGTTCGTAGCCGAGCACGTCGAGCGCGGTGAGAACCGCGGTTCGAGTTGCCTGCGATACGCCCGGTTTCTCGTTCAGCACGCGGCTGACGGTGGCTTCACTGACCCCGACCTTGCGGGCAACCTCGGCGAGTCTCTGCGACATGCGCGCAATTCTACGCAAGATTCGCAAGAACTTGCGCAAAAACTGGGGATACGTGGCGATACACTGGCGCCATGCCCAGCAAGGCAGCCGCTCTGGCGCTCTCGAGCCATCCCGGACCGTCGGTTGCGTTCGCCGCAATCACCGTCGGGCTCGGGTTCGGGGCCGGCCTCGAGCCGGTCAAGCTGGTGTTTCTCGGAGCCTCGATGCTCGTCGGACAGCTGTCGGTCGGGCTCTCCAACGACTGGCTGGATGCCACACGCGACGCCGCGGTCGGTCGCACCGACAAGCCGATCGCCCGCGAGTGGATCGGCGTCCCGCCTGTGCGAACCGCCGCCTGGATTTGCCTCGTCGCCGCGTTCGCTCTCGCTCTGCCGCTGGGATGGCTATCCGAACTCGGCCTCCTGGTCGCGATCGGCGCGGCCTGGATCTACAACCTTGGCCTCAAGAAGTCGGTCTTCTCGATTGTTGGATTCCTGGTCGGCTTCGGTGTCCTGCCCGCGATTGCGACGCTCGCCCGCCCCGTTCCCGCTGCCCCAGCGCTCTGGGCGACCGGCGTTGCCGCGCTTCTTGGGGCGGCCGGCCACTTCGCGAATACCCTCCCCGACCTCGACGATGACGCCGCCACAGGGGTCCGCGGACTCCCTCAGGTCCTCGGCCGCCGCTGGTCGAGCGCGCTGACCTACCTGATCCTGCTGGCCGCATCCGTTCTCGAGTTCATCGGCACCGGAGGATTCGCCTTCATCCCTGCCGACATCGGGTTGGGCGCGGCAATCGTGATCACCGTCGTCGGTGGCGCCATGATCCTGCGGCCGACCCGCTGGCATTTCCGGCTGATCATCCTGGCGGCACTCATCGACGTCGTCGTGCTGGTGTTCGCGGGGTCGCGGATTTTGGCGTAGGGGCCGGGAGCTACCAGCCCATCCGATACCAAACGAAGTAGGCGACGGTCGCCAGCGGGAATCCGATAATCAAGAACATGTACGCCAATTGACTTTCCGCTCGCGATCGCGAGGTTCGAGCAAGCACAAGAATCACGACGAACAAGCCTGCGAGGGGTAGCAATCCCCACAAACTCGAGAACGCGAACCCACTTGCCTCCGGTGAAACTCGATTGAGGAAGTAGGCCGTCTCGTCGGGAACGCCCTCCTTCAAGACGATGCAGGCGAGGACAAATAAATAACAGATGTACGCCAAGCCCAGTGCGGCGAGCGCGGTCGCGGCTCGCGCGCGTCCCGGAGCTGGAGGCTTCATAGGGCGACGATAGCCACCGAGTAATCACGAAGCGTCCATCTTCAGGACGATCTTCTCTAAGGCGCTGAGTATCCGAGGTCGTGGATTCCGAGGAATCGGCCTGCGGGTTCGCTGGTGTAGGTGCGGCCGCTGGGCATTCTCCATTGGATGTCGCCGTTGGGTAGGTGTTCCATTGCCACGTTGGTGTGGTGTTTCTCGTCGTGATGCATCTGGCATAAATGGGCCAAGTTGTCGTGGGCGGTTTGGCCGCCGTTCTGCCATTCCTGGGTGTGGTCAATATCGCAGTGGATCGCGGGACGGTTGCAGCCGGGTTTGCGGCAGGTGCCATCCCGCCGTTGAAGGAACGCCCGCAACGGTGCCGGAACCTTATACCGGTCCCGGCCCACCGAGAGCATCACCCCGGTCTCCGGGTGGGTGAGTACCCGCAGCCACGACTTCGCCGCCCCCGCGAGCCTGGTCGCGGTGTCCACGTCGATCGGGCCGTAACCCTCAAGGACGGGAAGGTCGGATTCGCCGTTCTTGCCAAGCTTCTTCTTGGCCGTGTGCCCGAGCATGGCGAGGGCAGGAACGGTGACCACAACGGAGGGACGGATCCCGAACTCGGGACGATCCCCCACCACACCATCAAGGAGCAGGTCGGCCATGACATCCGCCCGCAACTGGGTGAGGGTGCGAGCCTCGTCCGGGCTCTCGTGCAGGTCCCGTGCGATCTCATCCGCCCGGTTGTGAGCGGCAAGTGCGATGTGGGCGGAAGTGTAAAGGTGGGTCCAGCCCATCCCGTCCCGGCCCGGCTCGAACCAGGTCTCCCGGTCCGCCACCGACTTCTGATGCCGCTCCGCAATCGTTGTCGCATCCATCCGCTCCCGGGTGGTGCGGGCCTTCTGGTCAAACTTCGAAAACGTCAGTATTGATGCCGAGGGGACAACGGCGGCCTCAAACCCGGCATGCAGCTCCTCGGGCAGCGACATCGCGTGGGCGACAATCGCCTTCGCGTGCCGGAAACTGAAATCCCCCGCCCGCAACCCCGCCATCGTCAACGGCAACCGGCCCACCAGAAACCGGGACTCCTCCATCAAGGTCTCCGCCGACCGCTCCGGAATCCGCAACGCCAACGCGATCTCCGACACCGCCGTGCGGCGGGCCGTCGCCGCCTGTGACCACGACCGCATCCCGGCCGATGTCGTCACCTCAACAGTTAGTTCGGCAGATCGACGCAGCTCGTCGATCTGCTCCACCTTCATCGCAGCCAGCTTCGCAGCCGAACGCTCCAACCCGACCAGGCCATCCACATGCCCGCCCAGCACGGTATCGACAGCCGCCACAAACGGCGTCTCCTCGATATCAGCTTCCAGAAGGGCTCCCACACCTATACGTAAACAGTTGCCACCGACAATCCCGCCCCACACCACCAACACCCGAAAAACCCGTGAACAACTCCAACAACCACCCACCCGCGAAGGAGAAGACAACGACGCCAATTGTTAACTCCTCGTTTCGATATATATGTATAAAGAAACTTTCCTGATACATTCCTTCCCACGACCCCACCCATCGGAGAGGACCGCATGTCAACGACGACAACCACGCCGGGAACCCCCGGCTGGCTGCGCGCCCGCAACGATCGCGTCGCTCTCGCCCTCCTCCTGGAGCACGGCCCCCTCACCCGCAATCGCATCGGCGAACTCTCCGGCCTGTCGAAGCCCACGGCGGCACAGATGGTCGCCCGCCTCGAAAGCGCGGGGCTCATCTCGGTCGTCGGCGAGGCATCCAACGGTCGCGGCCCGAACGCGGCGCTCTACGGCGTGCGGGATGACCGGATGCGCGGGGTCGCCATCGACATCAGCACGAGCGTGACGACGTCGACCATCGTCGACGCCAGCGGAGCGCCCCACCCTACGGTTCAAACCAGCCTCCCCGCGAATGATCGGTCACCCGAGGCCGACGTTCGCGGGGCTCTCGAAGCCGCGGCCGCCGCGGCGGGAATCGATCCAGCGAGCGTCCGCATCGTCTGCGTCGGCGTCCAGGCCGCGACCTCGGACTCCGGAGAGCGTCTCTCCTTCACCGACACCCTCCCCGGCTGGCCGGAGGTCGGAGCCCGCGCCCGTATCGAGGCCGCGCTTGGTATCGACGTCCTCATTGACAACGACGTGAATCTCGCCGCCATCGCCGAGCGAGCCGTCGGCGCGACCCGGGATGCCGCCAGCTTCGCGCTTCTCTGGATCGGCGACGGTCTCGGCGTCTCCGTCGACCTCGGCGGATCCGTCCACCGCGGAGCATCGGGCGGCGCGGGTGAGATCGGCTACCTGTCCGTGCCGCGGGAGGCGGCCGCCCTTGCCCCGAACGCCGACGACCTCACCGACCTCATCGGTGGTGACGCCGTCGCGGGCATCCTTCGCTCGCACGGCGCAAAGGGCGACAGCCTCACCGAACTGTTGAGCGGTCTCGCGACAAACACCGCGGCTCTTGCCGAACTGGCCCCACGCGTCGCCCTCGGCGTTCTGCCCGTTCTCGCCGTACTCGACCCCGACGTCGTCGTCCTCGGAGGACCCACCGGCAGCGCGGGCGGCGCGGCGCTGGCCAGCCTCGTCGAGGAGCAGGTTCTCACCCTTTCCCGCTGGCGCCCCGCCGTCGTAACCACCGGCGTCGCCGAGCATCCGGTGCTTGCCGGCGCGAGGGAGCTGCTGCTCGGCGAAATCCGCGCCCGGCTCCACCAGGACGTCAACTCGCTCGTCTCATAACCCGTCCCACAGATCCACAGCAGAAATCCACACCCATCAAGAGCACCACCGAGAGAGGACCATCACCGTGACACGCACTCCCCTAATTCGGCGGGTGGCGCGCATGCGCCGCCAGCTCGTCTCCATCACCGCCGTTGCCGCGGCGACCGCGCTCGTCCTCACCGGTTGTTCGACCGGCGGCAGCACGGGCATCGACAAGACGGCGCCCACCAAACTGAGCGGCACCGTCTCGCTCTGGCACTTCTTCACCGACCGCGAGGCCACGGTCATCCAAAGCGTGGTGAAGGACTTCGAGAAGCTGCACCCCGACGTCAAAGTCGTGATTCACTCGGGCCAGGACGACACCAAGCTGCAGCAGGCGATCTCGGCCGGCAACAACGTCGACGTCGGGCTCTCCTACTCCACCGACATCGTCGGCGCGTTCTGCAACAGCGGCGCTTTTCGCGACCTGACGCCCTACATCAAGCGGGACAAGGTCGACGTCGGCGGCCTGACCGCCATCACCAAGAGCTACACCGAGTTCAAGGGCAAGCGCTGTGCAATGCCCGCCCTGTCGGATGTCGATGCGCTCTACTACAACACCGACATGCTCGCGGCGGCCGGCATTGCGAGCCCGCCCAAGACGCTTTCCGAGCTCGAGGATGACGCGCTCAAGCTGACCACGTACAACGCGGATGGCTCGATCAAGACTCTCGGGTTCGATCCAGTCATCGGCTTCTACGAGAACGCCGCGGCCCACTACGGTCCCGCAGCGGGAGCCCAGTGGCTGGACTCCGACGGAAAGTCGCTGGTCGGCTCCGATCCGGCCTGGCAGGACCTGATCAAGTGGCAGACGGCCTTCGTGCAGAAGATCGGCTACGCGAAGCTCAAGCGGTTCGACGCCGCGGCCGGCCAGGAGTTCTCCGCCGACAATGCGTTCCAGAAGGGCAAGCTGGCGATGAACCTCGACGGCGAATGGCGCACCGCGTTCATCGCCGACCAGGCTCCGAAGCTCAAGTACGGCACCGCGCCGTTCCCGACCGCGGATGACCACACCGACCTCTACGGCGGCGGCTACATCACCGGAAACATCGCGGGTATCGCGAAGGGCTCGAAGAACCCCGAGCTGGCCTGGGCGCTCCTGAAATACCTCACCACCAACACGGGTGCCGTCGTGAAGATGGCGAACGGGCTCAAGAACGTTCCGCACCTCACCTCCGCGCTGGCGTCCTCCGACCTGGAGGTCAGCACCCAGTACAAGACGTTCATCGACATCGCCGGTAACCCGAACTCGTCGACGACGCCACCAAGCCCCGTGGGTGCCGGTTACCAGACCACCTTCGAGCAGTACTGGGAGAAGTACCAGGAGACCGGCACGGGAGACCTCGCGGCCGGGCTCAAGAACGTGGACAAGCAGATCAACGACTCGGTTGGCCTGGTCGCCGGTCCGTGACATCCACAGCTGCTAACCCGGGGCGGGCCGCCATCGCGGTCCGCCCCGGACAGCGGCGCGCACGCCGGCGCCGACTGCTCGTCGTGTTCGGGATGCTCGCGCCCGCACTCCTCGGACTCGCAATCTTCTTCGTGTACCCGCTGCTGGCATCCGTCTACTACAGCTTCACGAGTTTCAACCTGTTGTCCGACCCGGTGTGGATCGGGCTGCGCAACTACCAGTACCTGTTCACCCAGGACCCGAACGTGGGCACCGCCGCGCTCAACACCCTGTGGTTCGTCGCCATCATGGTGCCGGTCAAGCTCGCCTTCGCGTTCGCGATCGCCGGCCTGCTGGCCCGCGCCCGTCGATCGAACGGCGTCTGGCGCACCCTCTTCTACCTGCCCGCCCTGGTGCCGCCCGTGGCCTCCGTCGTCGCGTTCGTCTTTCTGTTCAACCCCGGCACGGGCCCGGTCAACCTGATCCTGTCCTGGTTCGGCATCTCGCAGGGTCCGCTCTGGTTCAACGACCCGAACCTGTCCAAGCCGTCGCTGCTGATTCTCGCGGTGTGGGTGATGGGCGACGTGATGATCATCTTTCTGGCCGGACTACTGGATGTCCCGCGGGAGCTGTACGAGGCATCCTCGCTCGACGGCGCGAATGGCGCACAGAAGCTGCGATTCGTCACGCTGCCGGCGATGGTTCCGGTGCTCGTGTTCTCGCTCGTGACGGGTGTGATCGCGGCCCTGCAGTACTTCACCGAGGCATCCGTCGCATCCGCCGTCGCCTCGGGGCAAGCCACCGTGGGCGGAGGAGGTTCGCTGGTCGCCGGCTATCCGGATGAGTCGCTCCTGACCTACACCCAGTGGCTGTACGAGCGGGGCTTCAGCGACTTCCAACTCGGTTACGCTTCCGCGCTCGCCGTGCTGCTGTTCGTGGTCGCGTCGCTGTGCCTGGTGTTCCTGCTCCGAAAGGTCAAGGCGTTCATGCCAGAGGAGTCGTCTCTATGACCACCATCGTGAACGCGGAGGTTCTGCTGGGCGAGACTCAGCCACAGAAGCCGAGGCGGCGACGCGCGCAGAAACCGCTGGCGTGGATCGCCGAACACATCGTGCTCGTGGCCCTCGCCGTGCTGTTTCTCGCGCCCGTGCTGTTCGTTTTCCTGACCTCGGTCATGACCACCAACCAGACCCTCACGGCGACGATCCTGCCCAACCCGTGGACCTGGGCCAACTATCTGGATGCCTTCCAAAAAGTGCCCCTGCTGCGCTGGTTCGGCAATTCCGCCTTCTACGCGGTTGGTTCGACGGTGCTGATGCTGCTCTCGTCGATCCCGGCGGCGTACGTACTGTCGCGCATTCGGTTTCGCGGCGCGAGCATCATCTTCGTGGCCATCATCGTCGCGATGCTGCTGCCGCCGCAGGTCACCGCCGTGCCGGTGTACGTGATGTGGTCGAAGCTCGGCCTGACCGGCTCGCTGCTGCCGCTCATCCTGCCGAATGCGCTCGGGGACGCGTTCTCGATCTTCCTGCTGCGCCAGTTCTTCCTGACCATTCCGAAGGAGTACTCCGATGCCGCGCGCATCGACGGCAACGGCGAGTGGGGCGTGCTGGTGCGGGTCATCCTGCCGATGGCGAAGCCGGGGATCGCGGCGACGGCCATCTTCATGTTTTTCGCGTCCTGGAACGACTACTACGGTCCACTGCTCTACACGTCCGAGAACCCGCAGCGGTGGCCGGTAGCGTATGGACTCGCGACCTTCCGAAGTATCCACGGCACGAACTGGGGGCTCACCATGGCCATCACCATGCTCGTGCTCGTGCCGGTTGTCGTCATCTTCTTCTTCGCGCAGAAAGTCTTCGTCGAAGGAATCACACTGACAGGAGTCAAGGGCTAAGCATGAAACTCACCATCGTCGGTGGCGGCTCTACCTACACACCCGAACTTATGGATGGCTTCGCTCGCCTGCGTGCGTTGCTGCCGATCGAGGAGATCTGGCTTGTCGACCCCGACGAGTACCGTCTCAAGCTCGTTGCGGGAGTCTCGCGCCGAATGCTTGCGCACGCCGGACATCCGGCCACCGTGCACGCGACCACCGACCTGGTTGCCGGGGTCTCGGACGCCGATGCCGTGCTCTTCCAGCTGCGCGTCGGAGGGCAGGATGCCCGCAGGGGCGACGAGACCTGGCCGCATGATGTCGGCTGCATCGGCCAGGAGACCACTGGACCGGGCGGCTTCGCCAAGGCGCTGCGCACCGTGCCCGTCGTGCTCAGCGCTGCCGAAGTCGTACGAAAGCACGCAAAACCGGATGCGTGGATCATCGACTTCACGAACCCGGTCGGAATCGTCACCCGCGCCCTTCTGCAGGCCGGCCACCGCGCCGTGGGACTCTGCAACGTCGCGATCGGCTTCCAGCGCGAGTTCGCGACCCGCTTCGGCGTCGAGCCGAGCCGGGTCAGCCTCGGCCACGTCGGCCTGAACCACCTCACCTGGGAGCGCAACGTCTGGGTCGACGGCGTCGATCGGCTGCCCGAGCTCTTCGAGAATCTGGCGGAGCTCGCCGAGGACATCGAACTGCCCCCGCACCTGCTGGAGCTTCTCGGTGTGATCCCCTCCTACTACCTGCGGTACTACTACGCGCACGACGAGGTGCTCCACGAGCAGCTGGGGTCGCCGACCCGTGCCGACGAGGTCCAGGAGGTCGAGCGGATGCTGCTGGCGAAGTACGCGGACGAGTCCGTCGACACGAAGCCGGAGGAGCTGAGCAAGCGCGGCGGCGCGTTCTACTCCGATGCCGCCGTCGATCTGCTCGCGTCGCTCACCTCGGATCGTGGTGACGTGCAGGTGGTCAATCTCCGCAATGCGGGCATCCTGCCGTTTCTGCCCGACGACCACGTGATCGAGGTGCCCGCGACCGTTGGCGCCGGTGGCGTCACCGCGGTCCCGGTCGAACCCCTCGCCGAAGACATCCGCGGCCTCGTCAATGCCGTCGCCGGTTACGAGCGGCTCGCACTCGACGCCGCAATCAACGGCGGTCGCGACCGGGTGCTGCGCGCCATGCAGGCCCATCCGCTGGTACTCCAGTACGAACGCGCCGAGAAACTCACCGACCTGCTGGTCGCAAACAACCGGGAGCACCTCGCGTGGGCACTGTGACATGGGCACGCTAGGGGAACCCGTTGTCGTCGCGGTCGACGGGGGCGGGTCGAAGACGGATGCCGTCGCGTTGACACGCGACGGTCGGGTTATCGGGCGTGTCGCGGGACCGGGCGCGAGCCCGCACTTCATCGGCGTCGAGGCTGCCGTGGCGCAGATCGACCAACTCGTCCGGGAGGTCGCGGCGGGGCATCCGATCGTCCAGGCCAACATCTACCTCTCCGGCCTCGACCTGCCGAGCGAGGTGCAGATCTTCGCCACCGCGATCGCGAAGATCGACTGGTCGAACGACACAATCGTCGTCGACAACGACCTCTACGCGCTTCTCCGCAGCGGAACCTCCGCGGCCGATGCGGTCGCCGTCGTCTGCGGCACCGGAATCAACGCGCTCGGTCGGCGAGCGGATGGCGCGGTCGCCCGGTTTGCGGCCCTCGGCACGATCTCCGGCGACTGGGGCGGCGGCACCGGACTCGGCGAGGCGGCGATCTGGCACGCGGCGCGCGACGCGGACCGTCGAGGGCCGAAGACCTCGCTCACGGCGGCGGTGCCCGGCGTGTTCGGACTCGCGACCGTCGCGGAGGTGACGGAAAGCATCCACCTCGGGCGCATCGTCTACGGGGACCTGGCCCTGCTGGCGCCACTGGTATTCGAGCTCGCGGACCGCGGCGACATGATCGCCGGCCAACTCGTCGACCGCCAGGGCATCGAGATTGCCATCATGGCCATCTCCTGCCTCGAACGGCTCGACCTGCTGGGTCGGGAGGTTCCGGTGGTGCTCGGCGGCGGCATCCTCGCCAATCGCCACGAGCGACTCTGGGTCGCCCTCGAAACCGAGCTCCACGCCAGCGCGCCGCGGGCCACGATCGAGCACGTTACGGCGCCGCCGATTGTCGGCGCGGCCCTCCTGGCGCTGGAATGCGCGGGCGCGGACCCAGCGATACTCGAGCGGGCGACACGAGAATTGTCGTAGCGGTCGAAAGCGCCCGTTTGGGACAAATCTTCCTGCGCGCGCGGGTCCATTCGTCCCAAACGGGCGAAGTTAGCCGGTGAAGACTACGGCCGGTGGCTAACCGTTAACCATGGCGGGCGCGACTTTTTTCGAATTCTGAATCCCAATCACGGATACGATCCCGCCAAGGATCAGCAACGCCGCGGTGAGGATCAGCGTGCGGTGGAAGCCGCCGAGGTCGACGTGCGGGCCGATGACCAGACCGAGGAAAGCAATCGCGATCAGTCCGGCAACACGACTCACCGCGTTGTTAATCGCCGACCCGATACCGGACTGCTTCTCGGAGATCGATCCGAGGATGGTCGAGGTCAGCGGTGCAACCGTGGCCGACAGGCCAAGACCGAACAGGAGCACGCCGGGTAGTAGCTGGGTCCAGTAGTTGACGTCGTCCGTCGACATGAGCATCAGCAGGAAGCCGACACCCGCGACAATCGGTCCGAAGCCCATGAACCAGCGCGCTCCGTACTTCGCGGAGAGTGTCCCCAGCCACGATGACAGCGCGATGTTCAGAATGCCAACCGGAAGTGTGGCGAGCGCGGCGAGCGTGGCAGGCCACCCGGCAACCTGCTGCAGGAAGATGACGACGATGAATCCGCCGATCGACAGTGCTCCGTAGACCAGCGCCGTCGAGATGTTGCCGACCGCGAAGTTGCGCACCGAGAACAGGCTGAGCGGCATGAGCGGTTGTTTCGCTAGCCTCTCGCGAACCAGGAATCCGGCGAAACAGAGCACGCCGACAATGAACGGCACCAGGATGACCGGGCTCCCCCAGCCGTAGTGACCCTGTTCGATGAGGGCGTAGACCGGTCCCCCGAGGCCGAGAACACACAGCACGGCACCGAGGTAGTCGATGCTCATGCCGGGTTGACGCACATCCTTCTGCCCCAGCATGGCCAGCAGGATGAGCGTCGCGGCGATCGGGAAGACGTTGATCACGAAGACCCAGCGCCAGCCGATGGTGTCGACAATCACTCCCCCCAGCGTCGGACCGGCAAGGAACGCGACCGTGGTGCCTGCCGTCCAGCGGCCGATGGCTCGACCGCGCGCGACGCCGTCGAAGTTCGAGGTGATCAGCGCGAGTGAACTGGGCACGAGCAGCGCGCCCGCGACGCCCTGCAGTCCGCGGGCGATGATCAGCATTTCGGGGTTGAACGCCACCGCGCACAACAGCGAGGTGACCCCGAAGCCGATGAGTCCGATGCGCAGGATGACGATCCTGCCCAGCACATCGGACAGTGAACCGGCGAGCAGGATGAGCGCCCCGAGCGTAATCAGGTACGCGTCGACGACCCACTGCTGGGTAATCAGCCCGCCGCCGAGTTCCCTCGCGATGGCGGGCAGCGCGACGTTAATGACACTGCCGTCCAGGAATGACACGAAGGAGGCAAGGATCGCGATCCAGAGAACCAGTCGCTGGGTGCGCGCGGTGTTGTCGGTTGCCATCTGCCCAGTCTGGCGCACACAGACGTCACTGCGCCGAGACTGCACGCTCCACGGCCGCGAGTAGGTCGGGGCGATCCAGAATCCGGAAGTGACCGGTGATGGGCAACTCGATGTTGACGGCGCCGTCGAGCACGCTCCCGTTCGGGATGATCGGGTCCCAGGAGCTGTAGATGGACGTAATTCGTGCGTTCACCTCGGCGTTGCTGGCCAGGCTCACGATTGTCTCGTGGGTGGGGACGAATTCGCGCAGGGTGCGAATCGGTACGAGGTGCGCATAGTCGGATCCCCCGAACGGCGAGTTGATCGCGACCATCGATGCAATCCTCGGGGCATGCGCCTCGTCCAGCATGAGCGTCTTGCCAATCAGTCCGCCCTTGCTGTGCCCGACAATCGCGATGCCCCGCAGGTCGTTCGCCTCGAGATAGTCGCCGGCGAGCGCCGCCATCTCGCCGATCGGCCGGAGATTGCGACCGAAGGTCGGGACAACGTGCACGGGATGGCCGCGCGCGGCCAGGTGCTCGCCGACCGTCTCGAGGAAATGCCAGGTCTCGTACACACCAGGCAGGAGCAGTACGGGCCGACCCGTGCCTCCGGCCAGACGGGCCGGATCGCTGCGACGCAGCGACATCAATCGCAGCCGATACGCCCAGGCATAGTCGACCGCACGGGTGCTGATCTGCCGCCCGAACCAATTCATCGCCGTGCCCTCAGGCCCTCGCGTGGTTGGCAATGAGCGCCGCAACGCGCGGCGGGTCGGTGAACATGATGACGTGCGGTCCGCGCACCTCGGCGTAGCTCCCGTGCTTCAGCAGGTCGGCCACACGGCGCGTCCAGGGCTCCGGGCAGATCCCGTCCCTGTTCCCTCGAATCACGAGCGCCGCGACCTCGAGGAGCGGGAGCCGGTCCTCGATCCGATCGCCGAGCAGGTGCTTGGTCTGCCTGAGGAAGTACGGGATGCCGCAGCGGAAGAAGTAGTCGATGGAAACGATCGCGTTCACTGCAGGCGGTTCCGCGACGAGGATGTCTCGGATCAGCCGTCCCGCGGCGTGCCAGAAACCGCGGGCATCCGGGTCCATCGTCGGAGCGAGTAGCACGACCCTGTCGGTGGTTGCCGCGGAGTCGAGCACGAGTTGCGTGACGACCTGGGTGCCCATGGAGTGGCCCACCAGAATGGGGCGATCGATTCCTTCCGCCGCGAGATATCGCGCAAGGATTCCGGCGTGTTCCCGGATGGTCACGTCCCTGCGTGGATTCGGCGCCGAGCCGTAGCCCGGCAGGTCAACCAGGTAGACGGTGGCATCCTTCGCGAGCTCCGCCGCGACGGGATGGAAGTACCGCGACGAGACGCCGATTCCGTGCACCAGTACGTACGGACGCCCATCGGCGGGAGCACGGGCGACGGTCGGAAATCGTCGGATCACCACGGCGAGGTCGTCATAGGTGATGCGGCGAGTGAAGTAGCGCGCGCCGCCCTCGGTGCGCGTCCGGTACTCGGACTCCGCCCCGGGCCTCATGCTTCGCCGCACCATCACTCCAGTATGGAGGCCGCAGAATAGAGCTATGGCGTACAGCGATACTGACGATCAGCCGGCGGGACAGAACTGGGCGCAGAGCCACAGTTTCGGGGCCGAGACACTACAGCGACCAACCGATGCGAGCCAGGTGCGTGATCTGATCCTCCGTGGCGGGCCGGTGCGCGCCCTCGGCAGCCGTCATTCCTTCACGGACCTCGCCGACACTGCCGGGCGGCTGGTTTCCGTAGAACGGCTCGCCACCGACCTCGTCATCGACGAGGATGCGCAAACGGCAGCGTTTGCCCCAGGTATCCGGTACGGGGACCTTGCGACGCAGCTGCAGTCGCGGGGCTGGGCGCTGCACAACCTCGCCTCCCTTCCGCACATCTCGGTCGCGGGTGCGGTGGCAACCGGGACGCACGGTTCGGGCGACCGAAACGGAAACCTGGCCGCCGCCGTGGCCGAAGTCGAGTTCCTCGACGGCAGAGGCGAGTTGGTGCGACTGTCCCGGGGGGACGCGGACTTCGATGGAGCGGTCGTTTCGCTCGGCGCGCTCGGGATCTCCACGCGCATGACCCTCGACATCCAGCCCACCTTCGACGTTCGCCAGGATCTCTACAACGATTTGCCCTGGGAAGCGGCAATCGCGAATTTCGATGCCATCACGTCGAGTGCGTACAGCGTGAGCCTGTTTACGCGGTGGGTCGGCGAGACGATCGAGATCGCCTGGCTCAAGTCGCGGATGGATGAGCCGGTGCCGCCGACCGACTTCTTCGGAGCGACCCTACAGACGGTCGAGGAGCACATGCTCCCGGACCAGCCGGCGACCAACACCACCCAGCAGGGCGGCGTACCCGGCCCGTGGAATGACCGCCTCGCCCACTTCAAACTCGGCTTCACACCCAGCAATGGTGACGAACTCCAGAGCGAGTACCTGGTCCCGCGGCGCAACGCCCTGCAGGCGATTGCCGCCGTTCGCGAACTCGGCCCGCGGATCGCGCCCCTGCTGCTGGTTACCGAGCTTCGCACCATGACGGCGGACCGGCTCTGGCTGAGCGGAGCGTACGACACGGATGCCGTCGGCATCCACTTCACCTGGAAGAAGCTGCCCACCGAGGTCGGGGAGCTTCTTCCCGACATCGAGGCCATCCTGCTGCCGCTCGGAGCGCGCCCGCACTGGGGCAAGGTGTTTGCGGCCGGGGTGGATCAACTCGAGCCGCTCTATCCACGGCTCGACGACTTCCGCTCGCTGGCGGCCAAGTACGACCCGCAGGGCATCTTCCGCAACGGATTCCTCACCCGAAAGTTAGGTCTCTAGAGGCCAGCGAATGCCAAGCCGCCCGGCGAGTTCGAGCGCATCAAATGGTGCCCGCACCTTCGTGTCATTGTCGAAATAGACGTAAACGTCACGGTCCGCGGATATCCACCCCAGAACGTCTGCGGCCCACTCATCGAGCGAGGCGCCGGTATAACCGCTCGCGTAGAGTTCCTCGGCCCCGTGTAGGCGCACGTATACGAAATTGCTGGTGACCTCCCGGTTTTGTGGCCAGGTTCCAGCGGTGTCCGCAATGACGAACGCGATATCGTTCGCCCGCAGGAGCGCCGCGACCGAGTCGCCGATGAAGTCGGGATGTCGCGCCTCCAGGGCGTGCCGTAGCGGACGGTCGGGGCCGAGCTCGAGCCAATCGCGGTCATCCACTCGCGCGTCGTGTTTCTTCGCGAGTGCGAGAGCCTCGGATGTTGTGCGCGGCAGGAGCGAGAAGAACGCGGTCAACTGGTCGGCGTCGAACGGATGGCGCTCCGGCAGCTGCCACAGGATCGGCCCGAGCTTCTCGCCAAGGGCGAGCACGCCAGAAGCAAAGAAGTTCGCGGGAGGCACCTCGACGTCGTTCAATCGCTTGAGGTGGGTAATGAAGCGACCACCCTTGACCGAAAAAACGAAGTCGTCCGGGGTGCTGTCGCGCCAGGTCAGATAGTTCGCCGGTCGCTGCAGTGAATAGAACGAGCCATTGAGTTCGATCGAATTCAGCCTGCTCGACGAGTATTCAAGCTCGCGACGCTGGGGCATCCCCTTCGGATACCAGACGCCACGCCACGGCGGGTAGCGCCATCCCGAGATCCCGACCCGTGCAACCGCCACTCTTCGACGCTATCCCTTACGGGCCGGATGTCAGGGGGCCGACCGCCACGACACGGAGCACGGCGACGCCCTGCTCGTTGGATTCCGCGAGATCGATCGTTGCGCTGATCCCCCAGTCGTGGTCGCCCACCGGATCGGACAGGACCTGGCGCGCCAGCCACTGGGTCGGACCCTCGGTGATCTGCAGCATCGCGGAGCCGCGGGCATCCGCGTCCACGCCGATGAGCGGGCCGGATGCCGAGTCGTATTCGTCGAAGTACGAGTCGAGCGAGTCCGCCCACCGGTCGGCGTCGAATCCGGATGCGGCGTCGAGTTCGCCCAGTTCGTCCCACTTTTCGAGCGCAGCGAGCTGCACCCGGCGGAACAGCTCGTTGCGCACCAGCACCCGGAACGCGCGCGCATTGGTTGTGACGCCCGGCGGCGCGGGTGGCAGTACCGGTTTGCCATCGACAATCTCGCCGGGGTTCACGAGCTCATCCCACTCGTCAAGCAGGCTCGAGTCGACCTGCCGTACCAGCTCGCCCAGCCACTCGATCAGGTCGAGCAGGTCCTCGGTCTTCGCCTCGTCGGGAATCGTCTGCCTGGCCGCCCGGTAGGCGTCCGACAGGTAGCGCAGCACGAGCCCCTCGCTGCGGGCGAGCTTGTAGTAGTTGGTGTAGTCGCCGAACGTCATCGCCCGCTCGTACATGTCTCGTACGACGGACTTCGGATGCAGCTCGAAGTCGGTCACCCAGGCCTGTGACGCGCTGTAGGTCACGAACGCCGCATCGAGAAACTCCTTGAGCGGCATCGGATGGGTGATCTCCTCGAGGAGCTCCATCCGCTGGTCGTATTCGATGCCCTCGGCCTTCATCGCGGCGACCGCCTCGCCTCGGGCGAGGAACTGCTGCTGCGAGGTGACGGGTCGCGGGTCATCCAGTGTCGCCTCGATCACCGAGATCATGTCGAGGGCGTAGTGGCCGGTCGGACTGTTCTCTGGCTCGAGGAGGTCAAATGCTGCGAGCGCAAAGGGCGACAACGGCTGGTTGAGGGCGAAGTTGGGTTGCAGGTCGAGAGTGAGCCGAATGTCCCACCTCGCATTGAGCTTTTCGAAATGCTGGGTCACCACCTCGGCCGTGCGCAGGGTGCGGTAGATCGCGAGCGCTCGGCGAGCAAGGGCGAGCTGCCGTCGCCACGGTTCGTGGTTCTCGAAAACGAGGTAGCGCACGTTCTCGAAGACGTCGCCGCCGCGACCGATCACGTTGATCAGCATCGCCGCGGTCATCTTCATGCTCGAGGTCAGCGTCTCCGGCTCGGCGGCGATGAGTCGCTGGAAGCTCGGGTCGCCCCACGAGACGAATCCCTCTGGTGCCTTCTTGCGCACGATCCGTTTGAGCTTGAGCGGGTCATCCCCCGCCTTCTTCACCAGGCGGGCATTCTCCGTCTCGTGCTCGGGGGCCTGGGCCACCACCGTTCCCGCCGTGTCGAAGCCGGCCCGTCCGGCTCGACCCGCGATCTGGTGGAATTCGCGGGCACTGAGCTGCCGCATCCGCGTCCCGTCGTATTTGGTGAGCGCCGTGAGCAGCACTGTGCGGATGGGCACGTTGATGCCGACACCGAGCGTGTCGGTGCCGCAGATGACCCGCAGCTGCCCGCTCTGGGCGAGTTGCTCGACGAGTCGACGATACTTCGGCAGCATTCCGGCATGGTGCACGCCGATGCCCAACCGCAGCAGACGCGACAGCGTCTTGCCGAAGCTGGTAGTAAACCGGAACCCGCCGATCAACTCGGCGATCGCATCCCGCTGCTCTCTCGTTGCCACCTTCGCGCCGGCGAGTGCCTGTGCGCGCTCGAGCGCCGCCGCCTGGGAGAAGTGCACGATGTAGATGGGCGCCTGGCCGGTCGTGAGCAGTTCCTCGACGGTCTCGTGGATGGGCGTCGTCTCGTAGTAGTAGTGCAGCGGCACCGGCCGCTCGACCCCGGTGACGGATCCGGTCTGCCGGCCGGTGCGCTTCGTCAGATCCGCGGCCAGCCATGCGACATCCCCGAGCGTCGCCGACATCACGATGAACTGCACCCTCGGCAGTTCGAGAAGCGGAACCTGCCAGGCCCAGCCACGATCCGGGTCGGAGTAGAAGTGGAACTCGTCCATGACGACCTGGTCGACGTCGCTGTCCGGCCCGTGGCGCAGGCTCACGTTCGCGAGGATCTCGGCGGTGCAGCAGATGATCGGCGCATCCGGGTTGACGGATGAATCGCCGGTCACCATGCCGACGTTGGCGGCACCGAAGATGTCCACGAGGGCGAAGAACTTCTCCGAGACGAGCGCCTTGATGGGCGCGGTGTAGTACGAGCGCTTGCCCTGCGCGAGCGCGACAAAGTGCGCCCCGACCGCAACCAACGACTTGCCGGTGCCCGTCGGAGTCGACAGGATCAGGTTGTTGCCGGAGACGATCTCGATGAGAGCCTCGGCCTGCGCGGGGTAGAGCGAGAGCCCACGCCCCTCCGCCCACTGCTCGAACGCGAGGTACGCGTCATCCGGATCCCACGGGTCGGGCGCGAGCGCCAGCAGCCCGGGATCAGTCATGGGGCTGTACGTTGCCCCACGACTCGTGCACGTAGTCCCAGAAGCCGGGGACGTCGAGCCGCATCGGAACCACCGCGTTCGGTCGGTCGGGATGGAAGTCAACGACGGTCATCCCTCGCGTGAATTCGCCGACGAGCTCGACGTCGACCCGAGCGGGCTTGGACGTGAAGAGGTCAGGACGGGCGACGAACGCGACCGCACACACGTCGTGCAGCGCCTGGCCGTCCCAGTCGTCGTCGAGCGGATTCGTCCAGAACGTCGCAAGGGGTGCGATGAGTTCGACGCCGAGTCGGCCGAGTTGGTGCATCCGGTCGACGATTCCCTCGTCGACGATCGCCTGCAGTGTCAGGTCGAGACCGACCATCGTCACCTGCCATCCCGCGGCGAAGACCTCTGAGGCGGCATCCGGATCCGCGTAGATGTTGAATTCGGCGGCGGGCGTCGCGTTGCCGCGCGTGTATGAGCCGCCCATGATGGTGAAGGATGCGACCCAGTCGACGATCCGCGGCTCGCGGCGCAGCGCAAGGGCGATGTTGGTGAGCGGGCCGGTCGCGACGAGGTGAACCTCGCCCGGTGCAGCCTGCAGCGTCTCGATGATCAGGTCGACCGCGTGCCGATCGGAGACGGGAAGCGCGGCGGCGGGCAGTTTCACGTTTCCGAGGCCGTCCTCACCGTGTACGTGCTCCGCGCTCTGCACGGGGCCGCTGAGTGGCTCGCCGGCACCCGCGGCGATGGGGACGGCCGTAAAGCCGAGGTACTCGCGGAGTTCGAGCGCATTGCGGGTCGTTTTCTCGATGGAGACGTTGCCGCCGACCGTGGTGACCGCCACGAGGTCGATGTTCGGATCGCCGTGCGCGAGCAGCAGCGCCAGCGCGTCATCGAGGCCCGGGTCACAGTCGAGAAGGATCTTGAAAGCCATGCGTTAACCGTAGCCTCTTGACAACTTTGGCTAACTCTATTAGCTTTCAGGCTATGAACATTAGCCAGACGAAGGAACAGCCCATGACGACACTCATGCTCGACCGCGAGGACGGCCGGATTGCCTACGACGTGCGGGGCTCGGGTCCACTCGTGATCTGCGCCCCCGGGATGGGCGACATCCGACAGACCTTCCGCTACCTCGTGCCCGCCTTGGTCGACGCCGGGTACCGGGTCGCGACCTTCGACATCCGCGGCCACGGCGAGAGCGACACCAGCTTCCGCAGCTTCGACGACGATGCGGAAGCCTCGGACATCATCGCGCTGGCCGAACACCTCGGCTCCCCCGCGGCGGTCATTGGCAACTCGATGGGCTCCGCGGCCGGCGTGATCGCCGCCGCGCAGCGCCCAGGGCTCGTGACCGGGCTCGTGCTTGTCGGGCCGTTCGTTCGGGATCCGAAGGTGAACCTCGCACTGCGTGCGCTCATGCGGGCAGCAACGGCCGCACCATGGGCCGCACCCGTCTGGAAGTCGTACCTGCCGAGCCTCTACGCGGGTCGAAAGCCGGCCGACCAGGCCGAATTCGCTGCCCGGGCCAACACGGCGATGCGTCGCAGGGGCTACGCCGCCGCATTCTCGAAGACCACCCACACCAGCCACGATCCGGCGGAGGCCGTACTGTCCTCGGTCAAGACCCCCGTGCTCGTCGTAATGGGCGAACTCGACCCAGACTTCCCGAAGCCTGCGGTCGAGGCGAGCTGGATCGCCGAACGGTTGGACGGCGAGGTGCTGATGGTTCCCGAAGCCGGCCATTACCCTCAGTCTCAGCGCCCCGACCTCGTGAACCCCGCCGTGGTCGCGTTCCTGAACGGACACCGTGCCTAGGGCGGGCCTCAGCGAGGATCGCGTCGTCGAGGAGGCGGAGCTCCTCGCCGACGAGGGCGTACCGGTCACGCTCGTGGAGCTGGCGCGCCGTCTCGGCGTGCAGGTCCCGAGTCTGTACAAACACGTCGCCGGCGCGGATGACCTGCAGCGCCTGGTGTCGATCCGGGCGAAGAACGAGATCGGCGACGTGCTCGCGCGAGCGACCGTCGGCAAGGCCGGCCCGGACGCCGTCGCCGCCCTGGCCTACGCCTATCGCGACTGGGCCGTCGCCCATCCCGGGCGATACGCGACGACCCTTCGCGCACCGGACGACGCCGATCCGCTCGATGTTGCGGCCTCCAGCCGCGCCATCCGAGTCATCTTCGACGCTCTCGCCGGATACGGACTCGTCGACCAGGACGCGATCGACGCGACCCGCATCTTCCGCGCGACGCTGCACGGCTTCGTGGCCCTCGATGCCGCTGGTGCGTTCGCGCTACCCGACCTCGACCGCAGCTTCGCGCGGCTGGTGGCCGTGCTCACGCTGAGCCTCGACCAGTGGCCAGCGCTTACAATCTGATGTGACCACAGGGGAAAAGCCGAGCGAGGACACCTCCGGCATCGACCCGCTCGGCATCGATCCACAGAAGCTCGCGGTCACCCTCGAGGTGCTGCGTCGCCTCAACGAGCTGGATGAGGACCATCCGGACTTCCTGACGGTCCGACGCGCGACCGCCCAGATGTTCAAGTCGGTCAAGAAGGCGCGCAGGCTCGAGCTGCGAGCGCAGGTTGCGGACGCCGATCGCAGTGTCGTCGCCGCGACCGCGACGGGTGCCGCCGACCGCATCGATGACGAGACCCGCGGCATCCCGCTCGCAACCTCCGCCGAGGCGCCGACCGCCGGCACACTGCTCAAGTCGCGGGCGTGCTACATCTGCAAGCAGCATTACACGCAGGTCGACGCGTTCTATCACCAGCTCTGCCCCGACTGCGCGGCCATGAGCCACGCGAAGCGGGACGCCCGCACCGATCTCACCGGCAAGCGCGCACTGCTCACCGGCGGCCGCGCGAAGATCGGTATGTACATCGCGCTACGGCTGCTTCGGGACGGCGCTCACACCACGATTACGACCCGATTCCCTCGGGATGCCGTGCGCCGGTTCGCCTCGCTGCCCGACTCGGCCGAGTGGTTGCACCGCCTGCGGGTGGTGGGAATTGACCTGCGGGATCCGGCCCAGGTCATCGCCCTCGCGGATGCCGTCGCCGCGGCCGGACCACTGGACATCCTGATCAACAACGCCGCCCAGACCGTTCGGCGCTCCCCCGGCGCGTATGCGCCACTCGCGGAGGCCGAGCTGGCTCCGCTCCCGGATGGCCCGCTGCCGGAGCTTCTGACCTTCGGCCACACCAACGATGCACACCCGCAGGCGCTCGCCGCCTCGGTGGCGAGCCACCCGATTCTGGCTGCGGCGGCAGCCAGGGCGGATCAGCTCACGAGCGAGGCCCTCGCCGCGGGTTCCACCTCGTTGGCGCGGCTCGCGGCGGGTACCGCGATCGACGCGGGTGGCCTCGTCCCCGACACCCACGACGCCAACAGCTGGACGCAGCACGTCCAGGAGGTCGAGCCGCTCGAACTCCTCGAGGTGCAGCTGGCGAACATGACCGCGCCGTTCCTCCTAATCAGTCGGCTGCGGCCCGCGATGGCCGCATCGAGCGCGCACCGAAAGTACATCGTGAACGTCTCCGCCATGGAGGGCGTGTTTTCCCGTCGCTACAAGGGCCCCGGGCATCCGCACACCAACATGGCGAAGGCGGCGCTGAACATGCTGACCCGCACGAGTGCGCAGGAAATGTTCGAGACCGACGGAATCCTGATGACCAGCGTCGACACCGGATGGATCACCGACGAGCGTCCGCACCCCACCAAGATTCGGCTCGCCGAGGAGGGCTTCCACGCGCCGCTCGATCTCGTGGATGGCGCGGCCCGCGTCTACGACCCGGTCGTGCAGGGCGAAGCCGGCGTCGACCTGTACGGCGTCTTTCTTAAGGACTACCGGCGCTCAGACTGGTAGACCCTTCTGTGTCCCCACAAATGAGGACACGATTTTCGCGTCATAGAAGAGCGCTCCCACGGTCTCTCTCGGTAAGCCCAGACCGAACTGGGTCACACCCGTAAGCGTTAAGGACAGACCACTATGCCTGCAACCACTATCGCCGAAATCGAAACCACCCTTCTCGACTCCGTAGCCAGCGGTGACCCCTCCGCCTTCAGCGAGCTCTACGACCGAATGCGACCCCGCGTTCTCGGTCTCGCAATGCGGATCCTCCGCGACTCGGGGCACGCAGAAGAGGTAGCCCAGGAGGTATTCCTCGAGGTTTGGCAGAGCGCCACCCAGTTTGATGGCGGAAAGGGCAGCGCGACGGGCTGGATCCTCAGGAAGACCCACAGTCGTGCCGTCGACCGTGTCCGCTCCGCCCAGTCGCGCAAGTTGCGTGAGGCTCGCATCGGCCTGCGTGACCTGAACGAGCCCAGCGAAGACATCGCGGACACTATTTCGCTCCGCATCGACAGCAAACGCGTGGAGCGCGCGCTCGGCGCGCTTCCCGAATCGCAGCGCCAGGCGGTGGCTCTTGCCCACCTCGGTGGCTACAGCCACAGCGAGGTCTCAGCGATTCTCAAGGTGCCGGTCGGTACTGTAAAGACGCGCATTCGCGCCGGTATTGGTCGACTTCGTGAGGAATTGGCCGCCGCTTGAGGTTCAAGACACATTTCGTCGTAAAGACACGATTTGACTTCGAAGTGTTGTCTTGCGGATCTTCTGCACTAGTGTTAGCGGTGCATTAGCGCGCTCTGGCGCGCGTTAATCGTGAGGCTCCGGGATTCGGGACCGACCGAATTGCACTAACAAGGAGTTCCAAGCATGGCAACAGGTACTGTCAAATGG